>NZ_LWFX01000251.1:0-982 GCF_001635175.1 Alcanivorax sp. HI0083
GCACACCGGTTTGCTAGTGCTTTCTTGCTGCCGCCTGATAGCTTCTCTCAAGAAGTGGTATGGCCAACCCTTGACAATCTGCTCTCGCTAAAATCCAGGTGGAGGGTGTCTGTTGCTGCAATGATTGTTCGGTGCCGAGACCTTTCTCTTTTGAATGAGCAACTTGAGCTAAGGCTTTGGAAAGGTCGTTCTGCCCGAAAGTGGACAAAGGGTGAGCCTGGAGATGATGCCATCCCTTTTGAGCAGCCCAAGCTGATGATGCGTGGCGTCCACCTCTTGGTAGATAACGGGGTTTTTGATCGTGACACACTGGTTAATCAAATTGGCTTGGCGCCGGAGATAATCGAGATGCTTTGTAATCTCCGCCATGGTTATCTAAGTGAGCAGATAAATGCTGAGGATAAAGTGGTTTCTCTTAAGCTCAAATCCAAGGCAAGAAGATCAAATGGCCCAATGCCGGGCGATGTGGTTCCATTCAAAAAATAGTGGTCTTCATTTTGATGATCAACAAAGAATTGTAGGAACAGGAAAATACTAAATGCCGCAGTTGTCTTGGTATAAACGTGAGGAAGATTTGACCCGCGCAGCGCTCACACCGTACCGATTGCTGCAGCCTGTCACGGGTCTATCTTACGGTGAGCCTGATTCGGCCAATATGCTCATCGAGGGAGATAATCTCGATGCTTTAAAAGCTTTGCTTCCCTACTATGCTGGGCAAGTGAAGTGCATATTTATCGATCCCCCTTACAACACGCAAAGCGCTTTTGAACACTATGACGATAACCTCGAACATTCGCAGTGGTTGTCGATGATGTATCCCCGTTTGCAGCTGCTCCGCAGCCTTCTATCTAAAGATGGAACAATCTGGGTAACCTTAGACGATAACGAAGCGCACTACTTTAAAGTTATTGCTGATGAGATATTCATGCGAAAGAATTTTGTCTGTAATGCTCTTTGGCAGAAGCGTACATCGGCAGATGCG
>NZ_LWFX01000252.1:0-698 GCF_001635175.1 Alcanivorax sp. HI0083
ATGGCAAAGACATCAAACCTCCGATTTCCACCATCGCTTGGGAAACCCTTTGCTGTAGTTCCGTGCCTTTGATTTTCAGTCCTGACGATTCTGGGCCGAACGGCTTGCCTTCATCTGTGGCAGCAACGGTGCGAAAGTTGGTGTATTCCAGTGCCATAAGATCGACTTCCAAGCCAGCCAACCGACGCACCGCCAACTGCTTATCTGTTTCCGTTGGTAGCGCATCGATAGCACTTTTAAGGCGATTGATTTCGTAGTGAATATCCGCCACACCGGCAATGGTGGTGCGTTCGTGGGTAAGAAGAAACTTGGCAATGGTCCACCCCATTCCTTCTTGACCCACCAAATTTTCCACAGGCACTTTCACGTCGGTAAAATAGACTTCGTTAAGGTGATGATGCCCATCAATTGAATAAATCGGCCGTACTTCAAGCCCGGGGGTTTTCATATCGATCAGCAGGAATGAAATACCCTGCTGCTGTTTCACGGTGCTATCCGTTCGCACCAAGCAAAACATCATGTCTGCCCAATGGGCCTGTGTCGTCCAGATTTTTTGACCATTAACCAAATAATGGTCGCCATTACGCGTGGCTCGCGTTTTTAACGAGGCCAGATCTGAGCCCGCATTGGGCTCAGAATAACCTTGGCACCATAGCGTTTCGCCACGCTGAATGCCGGGCAACCACCGTTCCTTCTGT
>NZ_LWFX01000253.1:0-716 GCF_001635175.1 Alcanivorax sp. HI0083
CTGGTGGATAACCTGGTCATCGTCACCGATGGTGAAGGCAGTGTGGTTTACCAAACCGATGAAGACGGCGAGTTGATTCTGGATAACAATGACAACCCGATTCCCGTCACGCAGACCGTGAACGTGTCCGCCACCCTGCGGGTCGGGCAGGCACGTAACTCCGGCGGTTTCTTTGATCGCTTCGCTGCCGGCGGTGTGCACGAAGGCTGGCTGAGTGCGGCGGAGCAACGTCTGCTTGCCGAATGGATCGATCTGGGGGCGCAGCTGTATAACGACCCCTTCCGGGTGCCGGAAAACTGAGCGGGCTTTCCCGCGCCCTGACATGTATTGGAAAGGAGACGCACCCGGTGCGCCTTGTTGTAATTCTGTTATCACTGATGGCGGTGCTGCCGGCCTGGGCTGAGCCCGAAGCTGAGCCTGATGCCAAATCGGATATCGCTCCGCTGCGCGTCAAGGTGGCGGAGCCTTTTGTGGAAATCCACAGCGGCCCGGGTCGCGGTTATCCCGTGTTTCATGTGGTGGAGCGTGATGCGCCGCTGACCCTGGAATATCGCCGCGCCGGCTGGATCAAGGTCAGCACCGTGCGTGGTCGGGTGGGCTGGGTGCCCCGCGACGCGTTGCTGGCCACCCTGGATGGCAGCGAGCAAACCCCGGAGATGAAAAACCTGGGGCAGGAAGCATTCCAGGGCGGGCACTGGCAGGCGTCGGTGCTGATG
>NZ_LWFX01000254.1:0-3318 GCF_001635175.1 Alcanivorax sp. HI0083
AAGTGTCAGAAAAGAGGGCCCTAAAAACAAAACCCCGCCAGAAGCGGGGCTCTGATGGATCTTTTGTGCTGATTAGGCCAGGTACTTGGACAGCGCCTGATCCTGTTTCATCACGTCAGTGATGCTTGCCATTACTTCAGCGGCAGTCACGTCCTGGTTCGGGAAAATGGTCGCGAAGTTTTCGTGCATCAGCGCGTTGAAACGAGCGCGGTCTTCAGTCTGAATACCCATGGAAACAGACAGAGCAGTCAGGGCTTCACCGTCGCCGGTGGCCATGTCCTGCGCCACTTCTTCCATCACACCCGTCATGCCCAGCAGGCTTTGGCCGCTGTAGGTCAGGGCGCCGCTGGTATCACAACCGTTAGTCCCTGTGGTCATGCCGAAGGTGGCGTTACCGGTAGTGCCGTTAACCAGTGTCGCCAGAAGATGCATCGGCATGCCGGATTTGCCTTCAAACAGCATGTTGCCCCAGCCACAGCCCGGACCACCCGGCGCCACAGCCATGGCAGATGTTGAAGCGCCCAGCAGAGCGGCAGCGATAAGTGTCTTTTTCATCCTGAATTCCTCCAAGTTTTTATGAATCTTCCCTGGGGATGCAGCCTTTCACTGGCCACGATGCCTGCCAGCAAAATGCCGGCAACGCTCTCCCCGTTACCTTTGCAGGCAACTAAACTCATCATAAACAAGGGGAACCGCTTTGCAATAAGCTTATTCAGAATAAATCACATCTCAAGCATAAAGGTAACCGGGCCATCATTAACCAAAGAAACCTGCATATCCGCAGCAAAGATCCCCGTAGCCACGGCAACGCCATAACCACCCAATTGTTCGACACAACAATCGTACAATCGCCGCCCCAAAGCCGGTTGCGCGGCACTACTAAAGCTCGGGCGTCGCCCCTTCCGGGTATCCGCAACTAAAGTAAATTGAGAAATCGCCAACAAGCCCCCTGCCACATCTCGCACATCCTGATTCATCTTCCCCTGATCATCTGCAAAAACTCTGTAGCTGACAATACGTTCCGCCATCCGCTTGACCAGCTTTTCGTCATCATGCTTTTCAATGCCGATAAGCAGCACCAAGCCTTTATTGATAGCCCCCACGGTCACTCCGTCCACATCAACGCTGGCCTTGCTAACCCGCTGCATCAACACTTTCATTGCTCACCCCTTCTATCGAGTCGCATTACCGCCTTCACCAGCGCCTGGGCCACTCCCGGGTCCATGGAAGAATGCCCTCCTCCCTCAACCCAGTTGAGCACACTGTTTGGCAGCACCTGATGCAACGCCAGCGCCTGCTCCGGCGGGCAGACAAAATCCCGGCTGCCATGCACAATTTCCACCGGCACGGCACTGCCGGCACAGGCCTCAAGCAACGGTTGCTCCACAAAGCCCTCAGCAAGAAAATAATGGGTTTCCTGGCGAGCCATGCATAACTCGTCATCACTGCCCGGGCCCGGTGGCTGGGTCGGCATCTGCGCCAGGGTGGATTCCCAATTACACCAGGCCCGGGCATAACGGCGAGCGTGCTCGCCTTGCAACCCCTGATAATAACGCTCCAGCAAACTGCCGTTACCCGGTGGCGCCTGCTGCTGCAAGGCTTGCCAGGCCTGCGGGAACATCCTGGCCGCCCCGGCTTCGGTATAGAGCCAGTCGAGATCCTGGTGACGGCATAAAAAAATGCCACGCAGCACCATGCCAGTAATATGCTGTGGGAACGCGGCCAGATAAGCGAGCGCCAGGGTGGCACCCCAGGAACCGCCAAATACCATCCAGCGCTCGACGTGTAGCGCCTGTCGAATCTGTTCGAGATCGGCCAGCAAATGGCTCAGGGTATTATCCTCAATGGACGCCAGTGGCCGGCTTTGACCGGCACCGCGCTGATCAAACAGAATAATCCGAAACCGTTGCGGATCGAAAAAACGTCGCAGCGCCGGAGAGCAACCGCCACCGGGGCCACCGTGCAGCACCACCACAGGAATACCCTGCGGATTACCGCTCTCTTCCACATATAACTGATGCCCCTGCCCAACCGGAAGGTAGCATTGCCGATACGGCTCGAGAAAAGGAAATAACGCCATGAGTCAGGTTCTGACAGGAAGAAGAATTTCAGCATACCTGCTGTTGATTTTGCTGCAAGGGCTCCTGGCCGCTTGTGACAACACGCCCCCGGAGCAGGCCATCAAGGATGCCCTTGCCGAGATCGAAACCGCCATCGAGGACGGCGACACGGGCACAGTCATGGGCCGCCTAAGCGATAACGCGACCGTTGAAAGACGCGGCAGAACCCTGCAGCGCAAGGAGATTCACCGCACTCTGGTGGGGCTGTTTTTTCGCTACCCGAACCGCAACATCACTTTTACACGCATCCGGATTGATCTGGACCCGGTGACACAGGAACAGGCCCGGGTGCAATTTACCGCACTGGCCTGGGGTGGAAAAAATGTGCTCCCGGATGATGCCGACAGTTACCAGATAGACAGCCATTGGCTGCTGGACGGTGAGTGGAAAATTGACAGCCTGACCGAATAACGCCATCCACTATTGCGGCCCTGCACTCCAAACGAAAGAGGCCACGCCCAACGTATAAACGTATAGGCGCGGCCTCCTGTATGGCTGATCCGAAACCCGGGCACGCGAACGGCTAAAGGCTTTCAGTCTTCATCGCCGCCATTAAGCTGACTTTCCATATCCAGCTCCTTGATCTTGCGTGTCAGGGTGTTGCGCCCCCAGCCCAGCAGCGCCGCCGCGTCACGCTTGCGCCCGCCGGTGTGCTGCAGGGCCACTTCGATCATGGTGCGCTCAAAGCCCGGAACCGCCTGCTCAAGGATACTGCGCTCCCCCTGGGACAGCGCCCGGTCGGCCCAGTTGCGCAGGGATTTGAGCCAGTCGCCGCTCACATCCGCACCTTTCGCTGCGCCGGTTTCTTTCAGCTCCGGTGGCAAATCGTCCACCAGCACTTCCCGGCCGGATGCCATCACGGTCAGCCAGCGACAGGTGTTTTCCAGCTGCCGCACATTGCCCGGCCAGGTTTGCGCAGAAAGGTATTTTTCCGTGTCCTTGTGCAGAACTTTCGGCTCCACCCCCAGCTCACTGCCGGCGCGCTGCAGAAAATAATTCGCCAGGCGGGGAATATCTTCCCGGCGCTCCGCCATGCGCGGAATATGGATGCGGATCACGTTAAGGCGATGGAACAGATCCTCACGGAAATCGCCTTCCTTCACCAGCTTTTCCAGATCCTGGTGAGTGGCGGCAATAATGCGCACATCCACATGGATCGGCGTGGTCCCGCCTACGCGATAAAATTCGCTTTCCTGCA
>NZ_LWFX01000255.1:0-735 GCF_001635175.1 Alcanivorax sp. HI0083
TGCTTTCCAAGACGGAACAGGCCGAGCCCACGGCCGTGCAGGCGTTGCAGGCGCAGCTGCACGGGCTGAATGCAACGGCGCGGCAATACCGGCTGGATACCAACTTTCCTGACGCGAGCTTGCTTGATGAATCGCTCCCGCGTCGTTGCCGGGTGACTGGCCTGTTTGCCCCTGTGGAGGGAGCGACGCTTGCCGCTCAGTCACTTGCGCTGGTTCCCGCGGAGAAGCAGGCGTCCCGCCATAATCTGTTCAGTGCCTCGCTGCGCTGGCCCCATGGTCTGGACTGGCCATTATGGCAGGCCGCGCTTCAGCAGCTGCAGGCACAATGTGGCGATGCATTGGTGCGAGTGAAAGGGTTGTTGCGGGTGAACGGGTTGGATGGCCCCATGCTGGTTCAGTGGGTGGCGCAACAGACGCCGGAGATGACACCACAGAACCGGTGGCCGGATCAGGACACCGACTCGCGCCTGGTACTGATTGTGCGCCACCCTGAGGCTGACTTCCCGGCCCAACAGCTGGCACGCTGGGAGGCCTTGTTGAATCAGTTGCAGGCTGCCCCTTCGGCCTGAATGTCCGGCCTGATCAACTCGCTTGATTGTTGCGGAGTCCCTATGGGTTACCTGTATTTGTCCATCGCCATTGTGGCTGAAGTGGTGGCTACCTCGGCGCTGAATGCGTCCCAGGGGTTCACCCGGTTGTGGCCATCAGTGGCCACCGTGGTGGGCTATTCCATTG
>NZ_LWFX01000256.1:0-1046 GCF_001635175.1 Alcanivorax sp. HI0083
ACGGTGATCGTGCTGATCATCACCCTGCTCGGCGTGCTTGCCGCGCTGCGTATTCCTGTGCAGATGATCCCGGATCTGGAAGTGCGCACCATCAGCGTGCTAACACGCTGGTCCGGCGCCACGCCCCAAGATGTGGAAAAGGAAATTTTGATTGAGCAGGAAGAATACCTGCGCAATCTACCCAATCTGCGTCGCCTCACCGCTACCGCCTACAGCGGCGAAGCGGAGATCGAGCTGGAATTCCCCTTTGGCGTGGATATTACCGATGCGTTGATCCGGGTGAACAACGCGCTCAGCCAGGTCCCCGCCTACCCGGATACGGTGGACCAACCACAAATTCTCTCCTCTTCGTTCTCCAGCAATTCCTTCATGTATTTCAGTGTCTACCCGCAGGCCGGCAACCCCCGCGGCCTGGACATGGACATGATGCGTGACTTTATTGACGATGAAGTTCGCCCGCGCATGGAAAGCGTGCAAGGCGTTTCCATGGTGGAAATGCGTGGCGGTGCTGAACGGCAGATTCAGGTGCTGCTCGATGCCCAGGCTTTGGCCCAGTTCGGGCTGACCGTAGTGGATGTGCGCGATGCCCTTCGCGAACGCAATCAGGATATTTCCGGCGGTGAAGTAGNTAGTGGAAAGCGGCGCTACCTGCTTCGCACCGTGGGCCGTTTCGAAAATCTGGATGATCTCAACGATTTGATTTTGCAGCGCCAGGGTGACTCACTGGTGCGCTTGCAGGATGTGGCCACCGTGGTCATGGATCACTTCCCCGTGCGGCAGATATCCCGCTTTAACGGCAATCCGGTGATCATGCTGGCAGTCCGCCGGGAAACCGGCTCCAACGTAATCGACATCAAGCAGGGAATGCTGGAGCAGGTCGACCTGATTAAAAAGGAGGTGCTGGAACCGGCCGGCATGGACATGTCGCTAATGTCCGACGACGTGCGTTACGTGGAGGCCTCGGTGGCCAACGTGTGGATCAATCTCGGCATCGGCGCCCTCTTCGCCACCCTGGTCATGTTTTTGTTTCTGCGCTCGGTACGCAT
>NZ_LWFX01000257.1:0-746 GCF_001635175.1 Alcanivorax sp. HI0083
GGCCCGGCCACTGATACCATCACCGTCCTCATCCTCCGGGTCGGCATGGGCCAGCAGGTCCGCTTCCGGAATCGCTTCCAGCAGCCCCAACCCAATCACCGGCGGTGCAATGCGCGCGGAAAACAGCGTCGCCGGGTGCATCTCGCCATACGCCAGGTTGCTGAAGCTCAGGCGGGGGACGCGCAGAGCCACCTGATAACCGTCCTCAAACGTGACGATCCGGGTGCGGTAATCGACCCGTACCCGCCCCTCCGGTTCAACACCCGGAATGGCCGCATCCTGAAACTGCCCGCCGTAGGTTGGCTCGGGCATCAAGCCGCTCCGGGTCAGGTCATCGTCGGTCCCCGCCGGCACCGACAAGCGCACCAGCATGGACACCGCCTGCCTGGCATCAGGTGCGGGCGGGTGCCCGCGACCATCCTTGATATGACAGTTCTGGCACGCGTTGGTGTTGAACAGCGGCCCCAGCCCGTCACGGGCATCGGTGGAGGCCGGCGCGATTACCCAGGGGTTGCGGAAAAAGCTGTTGCCCACGCTGAAATCCAGCCGCCGCGACGGCGACAAATTGGCCAACGGCAGAGAGAAGGCGTTCTGGTCCGTCTTGGTCACCGTGGCTTCACCCGCAGACAACACCTCGCCAGGTTCGGCTTCGGTAAACGAGGGGCCGGCATCACAGGCCGCCAGCAGGGCGGCAAGGGTCAACGGGAGATATCGCAAGGGGCAGTCTTCCTTCTTTCTTGATGGCT
>NZ_LWFX01000258.1:0-712 GCF_001635175.1 Alcanivorax sp. HI0083
ACTTTACGCGCCTTCATAGCCTTGCCGAGCACGGTGCGGTAATGCCCCTCCAGCCAGTTCACCAACCGGTTGGGCTTTTCTTCCACGCCGTTGCGGAACAGGAAACCGGCCAGCGCCGGCACCACGATCAGCGCTACCAATACAGCGGCAGTCATGGCCAGCATGATGCTGATGGCCATGGGTACGAACATTTTTGCTTCCACCCCTTCGAAGGCGAACAGGGGCAGGAACACCACCAGGATAATGCTGGCGGCGAAGAACACCGGGCGTGCCACTTCCTGGGCGGCGTCTTTCACGCGTAAGGCAATGCCGCCTTTGGTGTCGTGGCTACCCTCTTTTCGGCTCAGATGTTTGAAGATGTTTTCCACCATCACCACGGAGCCATCCACCAGCATGCCGATGGCCACGGCCAGGCCACCCAGTGACATCAGGTTGGCGGACATGCCCAGGCTGGCCATCGCCAACAAGGCCAGGCCGATGGAGAGCGGAATGGACAACAATACCAACGCGGTGGCGCGCAGGTTCATCAGGAACAGGGCCAGTACGATGACGATAAACACAAACGCCAGCAGCAAGGCGGTAACCACGGTGCTCACTGCTTTTTCCACCAGGTCCGCCTGATCGTAGAACACCTCGAACTGCACACCCTCCGGCAGGGCCTGCTGGATGCGCGCTTCGCGCTCCTTGATGCCATCAATGGTGGCCTTGGTGT
>NZ_LWFX01000259.1:0-1343 GCF_001635175.1 Alcanivorax sp. HI0083
CATGCCGCCGCAGGAACCCGGGCCGGGGATGGCGGTTTCTTCAATCTGCTTGAGCTCAATCAGATCCATGTCGCCCCGGGAATGGGCGCCCATGGCTTCGAACACGGAGACAATATCGGTATGGCCCTTACCGGGCATGATGGTGCCGCCGTAGACGAACACGCTGGGGCGATTCAGCCGCGCCATGCCCATCAGGCAGCCCGGCATGTTTTTGTCGCAACCGCCCAGGGTCACCAGGCCGTCAAACCCTTCGCAGGCGGCCACGGTTTCAATGGAGTCGGCAATCACCTCGCGGGAGACCAGCGAATACTTCATCCCTTCGGTGCCGTTGGCGATCCCGTCAGAGATGGTAATGGTATTGAAAATCACGCCCTTGCCGCCGGCCGCATCCGCGCCCTGGCAGGCCTTGTCGGCCAGCTCACCAATGTGGCTGTTGCAGGGCGTCACCTGACTCCAGGTAGACGCGATGCCCACCTGAGGTTTACGAAAATCTTCATCGGTAAATCCCACGGCCCGCAACATGGCCCGGCTCGCCGACTTGCCTGGACCGTCGACGACCTTGGCGGAATGCCGGCGGCGTGGATCGCCCTGTGCATCACTCATACCCTCTCCTGATTCCGGTTAACGCTTCACCGCCAGCACGGCAAAGGTGTCGCCAATGTCCACCCGTGCCGGGTGACGGCGACCAATCAACATGCCCTTGAAAGGCGCCAGATACTCTACCGGTGGCTCGCCGGTGCGGTCGATGGCATGCACACGGGCAAGCACATCACCCTGCTGCACCCACTCACCCAGCGCCACCGCAAATTCCAGCAAACCGCGATGCTCACTGACACGGTAATAGTCTGCGTTGGGGATCTCCAACGCCTGCGATGTCACCGGTAGCGGGTCGCCGGGCAGAATGCCGGCAAAGCGTAACACGTTGTCCACGCCCTGCTCTGCCAGCGCCACGGTATCCGGGGTAGTCGTGCCGCCGCCGCGCAGCTCGGTGCTAATGAACACCCGCCCCTGGGCTTCTACCACGCTATCGAACAGGGCCGCCTCCTCCAGCTCCGCCATAAACAGGGTGTAAGGGGCCCCAAACGCCTCTGCCCCGGCCAGGCAGCGCGCTCCAAAGGCCTCATCGGCGAGGCGATGGGTGGCCGCAAAAGGCAACAGGTCCAGCGTGCGTCCACCGGAATGCATATCCAGCACCACGTCGGCCAGCGGCACCAGATAACGGGTGAAGTAATCGGCAATTTTTTCGGTGAGGGTACCGGCGGGGTTGCCCGGAAAGGCCCGGTTCAGGTTGCCGCCGTCCAGCGGTGAAGTACGCGTGCCGTTCAGCACCGCCGGGTGATTCA
>NZ_LWFX01000260.1:0-933 GCF_001635175.1 Alcanivorax sp. HI0083
GGTAGCAGCAGAAACGCCAGCAAGGTGGAAATCACCACCATGGCAGCGACTTCTTCCGCGCCCCGGTTGTAGGCTTTGGCGAGCAGGTAATTGAATACCGCCACCGGCATGGTGGATTCGATCAGCACCACCCCACGCAGTGGGCCGTCGATGTCCAGTGCCGTCACCAGCCCCCACCCCACCGCAAAGCCACTGGCCAGACGCAGCACCGCAAACCCGGCTCCGCTACCCAGATGGCGCACTTTCAGCTGCGACAGGGACACCCCCAGTGTAATCAGCATCAAGGGAATGGTCAGATCGCCGATCAGGCTGACGGTGTTGTAGAGCCACTCAGGCAGGCTTAGCTGGAAAGCGACCATGGCCACGGCCAGAAACACGGAGATCAGAATCGGGTGGCGGAACAGTTTCAGGGAAAACCCCTCGCCACTGACGATGGCCAGCCCCAGGGAAAAGTGCGCCACGGAGTAGAGCATCATCCACGCCAGCGACAATGCCAATCCGGCTTCGCCAAACGCGAGCATGCACAGCGGAATGCCCATGTTGCCGGTGTTGGGGAAGATCAGTGAAGGCAGAAACACCCGAAAGGGTTGGCCGGTAAAGAGCAGGATCACCGCGCTGACCACGAACGTGGTGGCCAGTACCGCTACGGCCAAACCGGCCACGTCCATGAGCGCCTGCAAGTCCAGCTCCGTCTTGCCCATGGTGGCGACAATCAGGCAGGGAGTGGTGACCAGGGTGACCAGGGAGGTGACCATCCGGGTATCAAAGGGCTTGCCGGCCCGCGCCCAGAAAAAACCCACGCCGGCGCATAACAATACCGGAGCAATAATGGCCCACACAGTGGTAAGCATGTCGGTATATCCGTGAATGAATCAGCCACGCAGTCTGGTAGCTGCTGGCCGGTATGTCCATTGTTGGCCGCGAGATTACGGG
>NZ_LWFX01000261.1:0-829 GCF_001635175.1 Alcanivorax sp. HI0083
TACCTGGTCCAGTTTGTGCAGCAGATACACCCCGCTGTCACCACCGGCTGCATCCAGTACCGTGCCACCAAAACCGGTTTGTGGAAGAACATGCCCGGTCATCATGATGGACAGGAAAACCGCCGGCACCAGGAAGGCAAAGATCAGCACGCAATACTGCGCTACCTGGGTGTAGGTAATCCCTTTCATGCCACCAAGCACAGCGTAGAAAAACACGATGGCCATACCGATCACTACACCGGTATTCACATTCACTTCCAGGAAGCGGGCAAACACGATGCCGGTACCGCGCATCTGCCCGGCCACATAGGTAAAGGACACGAAGATTACGCAGATCACCGCTACCGTTCTTGCCACGTTGGAGTAATAGCGATCACCAATGAAATCCGGCACCGTAAACTTGCCGAACTTGCGCAGGTAAGGTGCCAATAACATGGCCAGTAGTACATAGCCCCCGGTCCACCCCATCAGGTACACCGACGCATCGTAACCGGAGTAGGCAATAATCCCGGCCATGGAAATAAACGAGGCTGCCGACATCCAGTCGGCTGCGGTGGCGGCGCCGTTCGCTATCGGGGAAACCCCGCCACCGGCCACGTAAAAATCTTTGGTCGACCCGGCCCGTGACCAGATCGCAATCCCGATGTAGAGCGCAAACGAACCGCCTACAAAGAGATAAGTGAGTGTCTGAATATCCATAGGATGTCTCTCTTTATCGGACTCTTTATCTGCTTTTCAGCGGTTAGTCTTCGTGGACGTCAAATTTACGGTCCAGCTTGTTCATGGAGTGCGCGTACATGACGATCAGCACCAGGAACACGTAGATGGC
>NZ_LWFX01000262.1:0-880 GCF_001635175.1 Alcanivorax sp. HI0083
CCAGCAACGGGCCTCGGGATAGTGTGCCGACCAGTCAGCGATATAGGCGTAGTGAATCCGGTTGGGCGACACCAGATGCGTCACCGTGCCCAGGGTTTCCAGCTGCCTGGCCAGGGGCGCGTTCCACGCCACCGGTGAATGCAGCCACAACCGGTTGCCCGGCAAACGCACAATGGTCATCCGGGTCGTGAAGGGAAGCCCTGCCCCATACAGGGCCATATGTATCACCGGCCCATCGACAATCCAGACGTCATCGGCCACCGGCTTGAGCCAGTTCACCGGTTCATACAATGACAGCACAGCCATGATACCCCTCCCTGGGCCAGACAGCCCGACAACGGGTCGTCAGAAAATTCAGTAACGCCTCGCGGTATGCATCAAACGCTTCATATTGTGGAACATGACCGATGCCCTCCAATTCAACCAGAGTCGCATCAGGAATGCGTTGCGCCGCTTTCTTGCCCAGCTGGTCATAGCGCCCCAGTTGGGCACGCTCTGATTCCGGTGCCCGGTTACGTCCCAGCGCGGTGCGGTCCCGGGTGCCGATGATCAACAGGGTGGGCACCTCAAGCCGCGCAAAATCCTGCACCACCGGCTGGCTGTAAATCATGTCGTAGGCAAGGGCGGAATTCCAGGCAATACGCGGGTAGTCCGGCCCGCGAATCCAGCCCTGTTGCAAGGTCAGCAAGGGGGCATAATCGTCTTTCCACTGGCCATCGAAATAGCTGGCCGTCATATAGGCCTTCACTTTTTCCGGGGTTTTCTTCAGCTCCCCTTCATACCAGGCATCCACGGATTGCCAGGGCACCACCGGGCGCCAGTCTTCCAGGCCAATGGGGTTCACCAATACCAGCGCATCACTGCGTTGCGGGAACATCAG
>NZ_LWFX01000263.1:0-876 GCF_001635175.1 Alcanivorax sp. HI0083
CGAACCCCCGCACGCTAATCGCAAACCCCCAACCTCCAGACTTGCCGGCGCACGCCAAAGGCTGCGATTCGCCTCACCCGTCGGGACCGGACAGTCACCCGGCATTGATGTGGCCGTCACGCCTTAGCGCTAGAATGTGGGCCATTGTTAATCGGCACACCCAGGGTGGGCCGCCGCCGTTGACCAACAGGACTAGCCAGCATGCTTGATCAGAACGAAATCGAACTGTTTCGCGATAACGTCAAAAAATTCCTCGAAAACGAAGTCGCCCCGCACTACGACCAGTGGGAAAAAGCCGAAATGTTCCCCCGCGAGCTGTGGAACAAGATGGGCGAAAATGGCCTGTTGTGTGTGGACGTGCCGGAAGAATACGGCGGCTTCGGCGCCAACTTCCGCCTGTCCGCAGTGATTGTGGAAGAAGCCTCCCGTGCCGGTTTTGGTGCCCTGGCGTCCAACATTTCCGTGCATTCCGACATCGTTGCTCCCTACATCCTGCACCTGGGTAGCGAAGAGCAGAAACAAGCCTGGTTGCCGAAAATGGTCACCGGTGAAGCCGTGGGCGCCATCGGCATGACCGAACCTGGTGCCGGCTCCGACCTGCAGGGCATGAAAACCCGTGCCGACAAGGACGGCGATGGCTACAGCATCAGCGGCCAGAAAACCTTCATCACCAACGGCCAGCACTGCGACGTGATCGTGCTCGCCACCAAGACCGACCCGAATGCCGGTTCCAAAGGCATGACCCTGTTCACCGTGGACTGCGCACTGGACGGTTTTGCGCGCGGCCGCAACCTGGAAAAAATGGGCCACCACGCGGCGGATACCTCCGAGCTGTTCTTCGAAAACGTGAAAGTGGGCGCCGACCAGATTCTTGGT
>NZ_LWFX01000264.1:0-893 GCF_001635175.1 Alcanivorax sp. HI0083
GCCAGCATGGTTGGGCGCGTACCGTTGCCGCTTTACAGTGTTTACAACGCCAGTAAATGGGCGGTGGAAGGGTTCACCGAGGGGCTGGTGTATGAGCTGTGTCCGTTGGGTATCGGGGTGAAAATCATTGAGCCGGGGGCGGTGAATACGGCGTTCTTCGGTCGCTCGGCGGACCGGGATAACCGCACGGGCGTAAAGACCTACGATGAGTATTCCAAGGCTCAGTTCGGGGTTATGGACAAGACCGGGCCGGGTGGCTCTACCCCGGAAGATGCCGCGAAGGTGATCTACAAGGCGGCTAACGATCCCGGTAAACGTCTGCGTTATAGCGTGGGCGCGGATGCACGCATGTTGTTGCTGGCACGTTGGCTGCTGCCCGAAACATGGTTCCGCACCATGATTCGCATGAGCCTGTCGGAAAAGGCGTTCAACAGTGTCGGGAAATTGCTGTACAAGTCCTGAATCGCATATACGCTCTGGTGGCGTGTCGTGTTGCATGCAGCGTGAAGCGTGTGGCGGCCGCAGAGCGGCAAAAAAAAATGGCCGTCGGGGGGACGGCCTTAAGGGGGGAATCAACGGGCTTTTTGAGCCCGGGGGTATAACCACAGAGTGAGCGCAATGTGATTGGGTGGCTGAAGCGATTTTCTCTTCAGCGATGGAACAAGTGTAGGGGGAGTCTGCCGACCAACCCACGGGAATGGCTCGACCGGTTTGATCAGATTAATTGATCAATGGGCGAAGCAGGGAGGTTCCGGGCACGCTCCGGTAATTCGTGTTACCCAGAACGCATGGAGCCCGGGCTTTCAGATTTTGAATGAAAGCGTCAGTGGTCGGGCTCCCGGCGCGCAGCGGTTGCCCGTGTTGCGCTCTGGGTGAGGCGTGTTGTGGTTCTG
>NZ_LWFX01000265.1:0-10880 GCF_001635175.1 Alcanivorax sp. HI0083
GCACCCATACGCCCATTGTCGCGCTAACCGCCCACGCGCTGGAAAGCGGGCGCGGGAACGGCTGTGTGGCTGGTTGGCGACGGGGGGCGGTTGTGTCCTGGCCGCTTAATGCCAGCAGGGCGCTATGCAGGCGTTGGCGGGTAGCGGGCTTGCCTTGAACCTGGCAATGGGGGTAGTCCTCCAACCAGCGGGAAACATTTTCCGGGTTGTTGCACAGCACCAGCAGCGGAGTGCCAAGGGCGGCAAGGTCATCAAGAAGCTGTTGCAGGTCGATGCCCGGGGCCCGGCCGGGCAGGCCGATCACCAGAAAATCACTGTGCGACAGCCCCCCTTGATCCAGTGCCTCCATGAGATCGTTGAGGCTGTGCTGTTCATGGATGCGAAGCTGCAAATGGCTGAGCATGTGGTACAGGCCCAGCCGGCCGTATTCATCGCTTTCAATCAAGGTGACTGTGCGGCCTACCAGGGCATGGGGCTGTTGCAGGGCCGGCTGTTTAGGGTTTCGCTCGGTGCGCAGGGTGAACCAGAAGGTGGAGCCACGGCCCTCGCTGCTGTCGATACCAATCTCGCCGCCCATGCCTTCCACCAGGCGCTTGCTGATGGCGAGCCCCAGCCCGGTTCCGCCTTCCTGCCGGCGGGCACTCTGGTCGGCCTGGGTGAAGGCACTGAACAGGTCTTTCTGGGCTTCCGGATTCAAGCCCGGGCCGGTATCGGTGACGGTAATCTTGATGATCGCTTCTGCGCCCCGGTCTTCCTCCAGCATGGCACGCACTACCACGGAGCCCTGGTCGGTAAATTTGATGGCATTGCTGACCAAATTGGTCAGCACCTGGCGAATGCGCAGTGGGTCGCCCAACAACGCCACCGGGACATCGGAGTAGATAATGGCTGCCTGTTCCAGGTTTCGCTCCTGCGCCATGGGGGCAAGCAGGGTCTGCACGTCTTCGATCAGGTCATGGAGGTTGAGAGGGGTGTGATCCAGGGACAGTTTGCCTGCTTCGATTTTGGAGAAATCGAGCACGTCGTTGATGATTGCCAGCAGGGACTCTGCGCTCTTGTGAATAGTAGAGAGGTAATCCTCCTGGCGCGGGCTCAAGGGAGAGCGGTCCAACAGTTTGGTGAAGCCGAGAATGCCATTGAGCGGGGTGCGAATCTCATGGCTCATATTAGCCAGAAACTCGGATTTGATGTGGCTGGCTTTCAGGGCTTCCTTGCGTGCCATGTCCAGTTCGATGTTCTGGATCTCGATGGTTTCCAGGGTTTCGCGCAGATCCTGGGTGGCCTGATCCACGTTCTGCTGCAGCTCGGTCTGGGCGTCGGCCAGTGCCGCGACCATTTGCCGCAGGGCGGTTTCCAGTTCTGATAGCTCACCTTTGGCCTGGGTGTGAATGGCCATGCTGAGATCGCCATCGCGGATGCGCTGAACCGCACTGACCATGTCGCTGATGGGTTGAGTCAGCTGGCGCGAAAAGCGCAGGGCGGGAATCATGGCGATCATGATCAGTGCCAGCATGACCAGAAACAGGGTGAGCAGGTTTTCCAATGTGGAAAGGTATTGCCCTTGTTGGGAAAACTCCACGGTGAGTTGGGCGGGCAGCACCCCGCTCAGATCCCGATCCAGTTGCCAGCTGGTACCGGTGGTGACCCGGCCCTGTGCATCGGGTGACGCGCCGTTAGGGGCGGGGCGTAGCCGTGGCCCGGCGTGCAGGGTTGGTCTGCCATCGTTGAATACCAGGCTGGCGGCGCGGACGTCCTGCTCCTCCAGTAACTGGCGTAACAGTTTCTGCTGTTTGCCCCGGCTGTCATGAGGCAGGGTTTCCAGTTGCGCGGCATAACTATCGGTGACCAGTTGCTGACGTTGCGCATTGGTCTCGCGGACATCCACAATCCGGTTGACCATGGAATAGCCACCAATGACCAGCGCCGCCAACAGGGCGGGCAGGGCGGCCATGAACATCAGGCGTGAGCGAAGGCTTTGGTTGACCATGAATCCCCGATTGCTGTTGTTTTCCCCATTATGCCTGAAGAGCCGCAACATGCAGCAGGCCTTAGACTTCATGCCATAGCGCAGGTGTAGATTGTGACTTCTTAAGCGGCGCAGCGCCCTTGGCCTGGGGTGGCTGCGTCGTCCACCGCGTTGTTGCGTGGGGCATGCAGCGTGCTGCTATTTTTTAGGTACAATACGCGCCATGAATCATAAAACCATTGAACAGACCGTGGGTAATACGCCCCTTGTGCGTCTGCAGCGCATGCCAGGCAAGACCAGCAATACCATTCTGGTCAAGCTGGAGGGCAATAACCCGGCCGGCTCGGTAAAAGATCGCCCGGCATTGAACATGATCCTCAAGGCCGAGCAGCGCGGGCAGATACAGCCCGGTGATACCCTGATTGAAGCCACCAGTGGCAATACGGGCATCGCGCTGGCCATGGCCGCTGCCATGCGCGGTTACCGCATGAAGTTGATCATGCCCGCCAACCAGAGCCAGGAACGCCGTGATGCCATGGCCGCCTATGGTGCCGAGCTGATTTCGGTGAGCAAGGAAGAGGGCATGGAAGGTGCTCGCGACCTGGCCCAGGCCATGCAGGGCCGTGGCGAGGGCACGGTGCTGGATCAGTTCGCCAACCCGGATAATCCGCTGGCCCATTATGAAAGTACCGGCCCGGAAATCTGGCGCGATACGGATGGGGGCGTTACCCATTTCGTTAGTTCCATGGGCACCACCGGCACGATCATGGGGTGCAGCATGTATCTGAAGGAGCAGAACCCGGCTATCCAGATTGTCGGCCTGCAGCCCACCGACGGTGCCTCCATTCCCGGCATTCGTCGCTGGCCGAAGGAATACCTGCCCTCCATCTATGATGATGCCCGTGTAGACCGTGTCATGGATATGGATCAGGACCTGGCCGAGCGCACCATGCGCAGGTTGGCCCGCGAAGAAGGCATCAGCTGCGGTGTATCATCCGGCGGGGCCGTGGCTGGGGCGCTACGGTTGAGTGACGAGCTGGAAAATGCCGTGATCGTGGCGATTATCTGCGATCGGGGCGACCGCTATCTGTCTACCGGTGTGTTTAATGCCGTTGACAGTTGATAGTGGACAATTGACAGCGAAAACAGGGAGAGCATGTGAACGTATTGGTCTTTGATATCGAAACCATCCCCGATCTGGATGGCGGGCGCCGTATCTACGATCTGGATGGGCTTAGCGACAAGGACACTGCCAGCGCCTTGCTCAACCTGCGCCGTCAGGAGAATGGTACCGAGTTTCTGCGCCTGCACCTGCATCGTATTGTCGCCATTTCCGTGGTGCTACGTTCTGCGCAAGGGGTGAAAGTGTGGTCCCTGGGCGATGAAAACAGCACAGAGAAAGAGCTGATCGAGCGCTTCTACGATGGCATCGATCGCTTTACCCCGAACCTGGTGAGCTGGAACGGCGGCGGTTTCGATTTGCCGGTGCTGCACTATCGCGCGCTAAAGCATGGTGTGCCTGCCCACCGTTATTGGGAAACCGGCAATGAAGACTCCAGCTTCAAATGGAACAACTACCTGAGTCGCTACCATCAGCGTCACCTGGACCTGATGGACGTGCTGGCCATGTATAACGGCCGCGCCAATGCGCCGCTGGACCAGATCGCCACGCTGCTGGGCTTTCCCGGCAAGATGGGAATGAGCGGCGGCAAGGTCTTCGACGCTTTCCAGGATGGTGATCTCAAGGGGATTCGTGACTACTGCGAAACCGACGTGCTCAACACCTGGCTGGTGTATCTGCGTTTTCAACTGATGCGCGGTGAGCTGGATGCCACCGGTTACGATCAGGAGCTGGCCTTGCTGCAGGACTACCTGAAGGAAGAAGGGCATCCGCACTTCCTGGCGTTCCTGGAGACCTGGCAGAAAGCATCGGCAAGCTGAGCTGATGCCGCTGGCGTCACAAATCTGACGCCAGCGGCCTGAAACGCTACAATCCGCACCACATTGGCAGCCTGCGCCGCATGGCTGCCCATTCCCGTATTTACCCCCAGAGTATTGAGATCCTCCATGGCACGACGTCGCAAGCAGTTACCGGAAACCCCGGAGCCCGCCAGCATTGAAACCCTGAGCCACGATGGCCGGGGCATCGCCCGCCGCGATGGCAAGACCACCTTCATTGATAATGCACTGCCCGGTGAAGAGGTGATGTTCAAATTCACCTACATGCGCCGCAAGTTCGATGAAGGCAAAGCCGTGGAAATCGTGACCGCTTCCCCGGACCGGGTCACCCCGCCGTGCGAGCACAGCGCCCTGTGCGGTGGCTGCAGCCTGCAGCATATGAGCCCGGAGGTGCAGGTAGCGCGCAAGGAAGCGGTATTGCGCGAGCAGCTGCAGCATTTTGGTGGCCTGGAACCGGAGGAGTGGCTGGCGCCGCTGACCGGCCCGGTGACCGGGTACCGCAGCAAGGCCCGCCTGGGCGTGAAGTATGTGGAAGCCAAAGGCGAAACCCTGGTGGGCTTCCGGGAAAAGCGCAACAGCTTCATTGCCCAGCTACGCACTTGTGAAGTGCTGATCCCGGACGTGGGGCACCGCCTTTCTGAGCTGCGTACCCTGATGCATGGTCTGGAAAGCCGCAGCCGTATCCCGCAGATTGAACTGGCCGCCGGCGATGACGATGTGGCCCTGATTATCCGTCATCTGGATCCCTTGCCTGAGGCAGATCAACAGGCCCTGCTGGGCTTCTGCCAGAATCTGGGGTGGCACTGTTACCTGCAACCGGGTAACGAAAGTACCGTGCACCGTATCTGGCCAGAAGGTGGTGAGCAGCGCCTGTACTACAAACACCCGTCTGCAGGGGTTGAGCTGGCCTTCCATCCTACGGATTTCACCCAGGTAAACGCAGAAATTAACCGCAAAATGGTGCCGTTGGCACTGGACTTGCTGGACATCTCACCGGAGCACACGGTGCTGGACCTGTTCTGCGGCCTCGGGAATTTCACCATTCCTGCCGCCAAACGTGCCGGCAAGGTGGTGGGGGTGGAAGTCAGCCAGGCCATGGTGGAGCGTGGTTACGAGAATGCCCGCCGCAATGGCTTGGAAAACCTGGAGTTTCACGCCTGGGATCTCAGTCAGGACATTAGCGGCCAGGCGTGGGCCAGAGAGGCGTATGATCGTATCCTGATTGACCCGCCGCGCACCGGCGCACTGGAGATGGTGAAGCTGATGCCCCGGCTTGGTGCGTCAAAGATTGTTTATGTGTCATGCAACCCCGCCACATTGGCCCGTGATGCCGGGGAACTGATAGCGCTGGGCTACCGTCTTAAAGCGGCAGGAGTGATGGACATGTTCCCTCACACCACCCACGTTGAGTCCATCGCTGTATTCGAAAAAGCGAAGAAGAAGTAGCAGGTTCTGCCATGGTAACGGTACGGCGACAGCCCTCAGAAGGTTCCATCGTTCACTGGCGTGACTGGATCACGCAGTTGGAAAACCGCGCGCCTGTCCGCGACCGTGCCTTGCTGGAACAGGCCTGCGAACGCGCCGAGCAATGCCAGCTGGCTGGTGAGGCCGCAGGCCGGGTATGGCCTTACGGCAAAGGCTGCCTGGATATCGGCCTGGAAATGGGCGAAGTGCTGGTGGACCTGGGGGCTGACAGTGACATTCTTCCTGCCGCTGTTCTTTACCGGGCGGTGCGCGAAGGGCAGATCACGCTGCTGGACGTGGAGAAGGAATTCGGCCCGGATGTGGCCAACCTGATCGAAGGCGTGCTGCGCATGGCGGCGATCAGTACCTCGCTCAACCCCACCCGCAAGGCAGTGCTGGGCCAGCAGGATGGCCAGCTCGACAACATGCGCAAGATGCTGGTGGCCATGGTCGACGACGTGCGCGTCGCCCTGGTGAAGCTTGCCGAGCGGACGGTAATCATCCGTGCGGTCAAGGAGGCGGACCCGGAGCGCCAGAGCAAGGTAGCCCAGGAAATCTTCGATATTTACGCGCCGCTGGCCCACCGGCTGGGTGTTGGTCAGCTGAAGTGGGAGCTGGAGGACCTGTCCTTCCGTTACCTGCAACCGGGTGCCTACAAGAAAATTGCCAAGCTGCTGGATGAGAAACGCCTGGCGCGTGAGCAGTACATCGAGAACGTGCTGGAGCAACTTCGCGGATACCTGGAAAAAAACGGTATCGGTGGTGCCGAGGTGAATGGGCGAGCCAAGCACATTTACAGCATCTGGCGGAAAATGCAGAAAAAGCACCTGGACTTCGGTGAAGTCTATGACGTGCGAGCGGTACGTATTCTGGTGCCGGAAGTGCGCGACTGTTACGCCGCGCTGGGTGTTGTGCATTCGCTGTGGCAGCACGTGCCCAAGGAATTCGACGATTATATTGCCAGCCCCAAGGGCAATGGTTACCAGAGCCTCCACACCGCCGTGGTCGGCCCGGAACGCAAGATGCTGGAAGTCCAGATTCGTACCTTCGATATGCATGAAGAGGCGGAGCTGGGAGTCTGTGCTCACTGGCGCTACAAAGAGGGCGCCAAGAAAGGCAAGAGCGGCGTTACCGACTACGAGCAGCGTATTACCTGGCTGCGTCAGGTGCTCGAATGGCACGAAGAGCTGGGTGACGATAGCCCGGATGCCATGGTGGACGAGCTGCGCCACGGTCTGGTCAGCGACCGGGTGTATGTTTTCACCCCGGAAGGCCATGTGGTGGACCTGGAATCCGGGGCCACCCCGGTGGATTTCGCCTATCACATTCATACCGAAGTGGGGCACCGCTGTCGGGGCGCCAAGGTGAACGGTCACATCGTGCCGTTGAACTACAGCCTGAATACCGGTGAGCAGGTCACCATTCTCACCACCAAGGAAGGCGGCCCCAGCCGTGACTGGCTGACCCCGTCACTGGGCTATGTGGCGACGTCATCCGCACGGGCGCGAATCCAGCAATGGTTCAAGCGCCAGGACCGCGATGTGCATATCGTTCAGGGCCGCACCATCCTGGAAAAGGAAATGTCGCGGCTGGCGCTGGAAAAAGTGGATCTGGATACTCTGGCGCCGCACCTCAACCTGAAAACCGGTGACGACGTATTGGCGTCTCTGGGGGCGGGCGACCTGCGTCCGGGGCATGTGGTCAATCAGGTGCAGGCCCTGCAGCCGGACAATAACCAGCAGGAAATGGAGTTTGTCCCGGCCAAGCCGAAAGCCTCCACCAGTGGTGATATCACTATCCATGGGGTGGGGAATCTGCTTACCCATATGGCGGGCTGTTGCCAGCCGGTGCCTGGTGATCAGATCATGGGCTTTATTACCCAGGGGCGGGGCGTTACCGTTCACCGCGCCGACTGCGAGAAGCTGCTGGCCATGCAGGGCGATGATCCTAACCGGGTGATCGAAGTGACCTGGGGCGAAGCCGACCGGATTACCTACCCGGTGGATGTGTTTCTGCGCGCCTGGGATCGCCAGGGTCTGCTCAAGGATGTGATTGCTGTACTGGCCAACGAAAAGGTCAACGTGACCGCCGTGCACACCCAGTCCCATCAGGATGACAACACCGCCACCATGCTGCTCACCCTGGAAATCGCCACCCTGGGGAATCTGGGCAAGGTACTGGCCAAGATGGACCAGCTTAAAGGCGTGCTGGAAGTTCGGCGCTACAAGAAATGATTAAAGGCAATTGATAATTGAGAATGGATAATTGATAACGTTGTTGAGCAGGTGGGTTGTTTCTGCGAGTCGAGAAGCCACGTCCAGGACTGGTCGCGGCCTCTGGCTCCTTCAAACCTGACCAACGCGATTCCGCGTCGTTATCAATTCATCTCCACGTTTTGCTCATAAGCACGGCCGCTATCAGCAGGGGAAAGCATGTCTACTACTCCCATCGACTCCCTCCTCTCCATCATGTCCCGCCTGCGTGACCCGGAAACCGGGTGCCCGTGGGATATCAAGCAGGACTTCGATTCCATTGCGCCTTATACCATTGAAGAAGCCTTCGAAGTGGCCGAGGCGATTGCCCAGCGGGACTATCCGGAATTGAAGGAAGAGTTGGGCGACCTGCTGCTGCAAGTGGTTTTCCATTCGCAAATGGCGCGAGAGCAGGGGCTGTTTGATTTCAATGAAGTGGTTCAGGTGCTGTGTGACAAGATGGTACGGCGCCACCCGCATGTCTTTGCGGATACCGAAGCGGGTGATGAGCAGGCGGTAAAGGCTAACTGGGAACAGATCAAGCAGCAGGAACGCGCCGGCAAGGGGCGCGAACACGCCAGCACCATTGATGGTGTACCGGAGGGCCTGCCTGCACTGCAACGGGCGGGGAAGATTCAGAAAAAAGCCGCCAAGGTTGGCTTTGACTGGCACGCGCCGGAACCCGTACGCGAACAGGTTGACCGGGAGCTGGCGGAGCTGGACGAGGCACTCTCAAACGGTCATAAAGATGCCATCGAAGATGAGTTCGGAGATGTGCTTTTTACCCTTGTAAACCTCTCCCGCCACCTGAAAATCGATCCGGAGCAGGCCTTGCGCCGGGCCTCCAACAAGTTCGAACGGCGTTTTCGCACCATGGAGCGAGAACAGTCCAACCCTTTGAAATCATTGGATGAAAACGCGCTGGAAGCCGCCTGGCAGCAAGCGAAAAAATCTGCAGATTGACCCCTCTCATCCCCGTCTTGTTCCTGTGAAATAAAAACTTCACATAAGAGAAACTTTTCAGTCATCCACTCTCCCCATACTGCGCCACCAAGCAGTAAACGTTACCTCGCTTGGTTGGGGTTTCAGTCACGCTGTTACTTTGCATACAAAATATTGCCTGATTGAAGGAGTGTTGGAATGAAGAAGAATTTGCTTGCGATCGCTGTGGGGGCTGCCGTAGCCATGCCTGGCCTGGCCCTGGCCGATGGCCCGACTGTTTACGGTAAAGTTAACGTTTCTCTGGAAAATGCTGAGTTTGACGATGGCGTAAACCCCAGTGAAGACGCTTGGGAACTGAACAGCAACGCTTCCCGCCTGGGTGTTAAAGGTGATTTCGATCTGGACGTGGCTGGCCTGAAAGCCATCTACCAGGCTGAATTCGAAATCAGCGTAGACGACGGCGACAAAGGCGGCCAGACCTTCACCCAGCGTAACATCTACGGTGGTTTGAAAGGCGGCTTCGGTACCCTGAAAGCGGGTAAATTTGATACCCCTACCAAGAAAGCCCAGGGCAAGATCGACCAGTTCAACGATATCGGCGGTGATATCAAGAACGTTCTGTCTGGCGAAAACCGGGTTTCCAACATCGTCCAGTACAGCACGCCTGCTCTGGGTGACCTCGTAACCCTGAACGCTGCATTCATTCCTGCAGAAAACAACGATATCGACGGTGACGGCGATCCGGAAACCGGCCTGGCAGACACCATCTCCGTGTCTCTGGTTGCTGAAAAAGACATGTTCTACGGTGCCATCGCTCACGATGCAGACATGACTGACGAGCTGATCACCGATGAAACCGGTACTAGCCCGACCATCGATATCACCCGTGTGGCTCTTGGCCTGAAGCCGGGCAACTTCGAAATCGGCGCACTGTTCCAGACTGCTGAAGAAACTGAAGCGGACGGCGAAGAAACCTCCTACATCCTGAGCGGTGCTTTCAAGATTGATCGCGTCAAGCTGAAAGCCCAGTACGGCATGACTGAAGGTGACGTATCCGACGAAGAAGCCACTCAGGTAAGCCTGGGCGCAGACTACAAACTGGCCAAAGCCAGCAAAGTCTACGCTTACGGTACACAGCTTGAGTTCGATGTGGCTGACACTGAAGAAACCATCTTCGGTATCGGTATGGAACACAAGTTCTAAATAAAAAAGCTCAGGCAGCACCGACTGGCTGAGCAGACTTTCCTCGACGCAAGTAACAGTTGCCCGCCTTTTGGCGGGCTTTTTTTTGAGTTATTCAGAGATTCCCTGGCCTTTTAATAGGCTTACCGCGAACCTCTCGCACTTTGCATGACGCTCAACGCCGAATGCCAGACGCGAAAACCACACAAACAGGAAACAAAACCCTGCTACCGCGCCGCTGTAGGAACAATGATGGGTTTTGTAAAACTTGCAATTAGATTGTGCGCTATTTAATATGGCGCTATGAGTAAAGACGCTAAATCAGACAATTCGCTACTCGACCTGGACATGCAGGTCTGTTTTGCCCTGTATTCCGCTCAGCTGGCCATGAACAAGGTTTATCGCAAGCTGCTGAAAACGCTTGGGCTCACGTATCCCCAGTATCTGGTGATGATGGTGCTGTGGGAGAAAGATGGCCAGTCGGTATCGGAAATTGGGGAGCGCTTGTATCTCGATTCCGCCACGCTGACGCCACTGTTGAAGCGTCTGGAAACGGCGGAGCTGGTGCAGCGCACTCGCTCCCGCGCGGATGAAAGGCAGGTGGAGATACGTCTGAGCGCGCAAGGCAAAAAGCTGCGCAAATCTGCCGAGGCCGTTCCCGAAGCCGTACTCTGTTCTACCCAGTGCGAGCCGGATCAGTTACTGCAGCTGCGTAATGACTTGCACTCGCTGCGTCGCCGCCTGGCGGGTAGCGACCTGGGCTAAGTCGGCAAAGTCCACTGAACAAGGCCCTTTGCCCTGTGTTGCTGATATTTAAATAGCGCACTATTAAATAGTGCAGTTTGAGCGGAAGGAGAAAATGATGAGCTTGGAAAAAGTACTGTACGAAGCGACGGCAACGGCCACCGGTGGTCGAGATGGCAAAGCTGCCAGCGATGATGGCCAGTTGAGCGTGAAACTCACCACTCCGAAAGCGTTGGGCGGTTCAGGTGGCGAAGGCACAAATCCGGAACAGTTGTTTGCCGCGGGGTACTCAGCCTGTTTTCTCGGTGCCTTGAAGCTGGTGGCCGGCAAGGCCAAGGTCGCATTGCCGGATGATACGGCGATTACCGGGC
>NZ_LWFX01000266.1:0-882 GCF_001635175.1 Alcanivorax sp. HI0083
GCGTGCCCGGCATTAATTAGCATTATGCAGGTCGATAATTTCGTTATCCGCCAAGGCCTGGGTCTTCTCGCTGTTGCCTTTGGCCGCGTCGTTGCGCCGCGCTTCCAGGTTGGCCAGATAGTCCGGGGTGATATTGCCGGCCAGATACTCGCCATTGAACACCGAGCAATCGAAGGACGCCACATTCGGATTGCCCTCCTGACAGGTTTCCACCAGATCATCCAGATCCTGATAGATCAACCGGTCAGCGCCAATCAGCTCACCGATTTCATCAGTGGTACGGCCGTGGGCGATCAGTTCCTGGGCCACCGGCATATCAATGCCGTAAACGTTCGGGTATTTCACTGCAGGTGCCGCGGAGGCGAAATACACCTTGCGGGCGCCGGCTTCCCGAGCCATCTGGATAATTTCGTTGCAGGTGGTACCGCGCACGATGGAATCATCCACCAGCAATACGTTCTTGCCCTGGAATTCCAGTTCGATGGCGTTGAGTTTCTGGCGCACCGATTTCTTGCGCTGTTGCTGGCCCGGCATAATGAAGGTACGACCGATATACCGGTTCTTGATAAAGCCTTCACGGTATTTCACGCCCAGATGATTGGCCATCTGCAAGGCGGACGTGCGGCTGGTGTCGGGAATGGGAATGACCACATCGATATCGTGGTCCGGCCATTCACGCTCCACTTTCTCGGCCAGTTTTTCGCCCATGCGCAGGCGCGCCTTGTACACGGAGATGCCATCGATAATGGAATCCGGTCGCGCCAGATAAACCTGCTCAAAAATACACGGATGCAGGCTCGGGGATTGTGCACACTGGCGGGTGTGCATCTCCCCATCAGCGGTGATGTAAATCGCTTCGCCGGGGGCCAGATCACGCTCCAC
>NZ_LWFX01000267.1:0-1166 GCF_001635175.1 Alcanivorax sp. HI0083
GTTCCTCTAGCACTCATTGGCGGCATCCTCGCCCTGGCCCTTAGCGGCCAGTACCTGTCCGTGCCCAGCTCCGTAGGCTTTATCACCCTGTTCGGGGTGGCGGTGCTCAATGGCGTGGTCATGGTAGAGGCCATCAATCTCAGGCTGCGCGATGGCGAAGCGCTGGAGACGGCGATCTTCGAAGGGGCGGTGTCTCGCCTGCGCCCGGTGCTGATGACTGCGCTCACTTCCATGCTGGGTCTGATTCCCATGTTACTGGCCACGGGGGTGGGCAGTGAGGTGCAAAGGCCGCTGGCAGTGGTAATTGTCGGGGGGCTAGTGTCGGCGACGGGGTTAACGTTGCTGGTACTGCCAAGTCTTTATGCGTTTTTCTCGAGCAAAAAAGCTGTCGAGTTACAACGATAATCTAATCTTCCCCCGGCGGTTATCAGCCGGGGGGTTTAGGAGGAAAAAATGCTTTACTCTACATTGTGCAATCAAGGTGACTGGGCTTTTCGATGGCGTAGTATCGCTCCGGCGGTGCTTATGATTCCCGCGGTAATAGTTGCCTTAATAGATGTGCAATATTTTTTGGATAGTCACACCTATGATCAGTGGTGGGACTTGTTCGCGATATCGTTTGTGGTGGCGGGCCTTGGGATTCGTGTCTGGACTACTGGACATACCCCGCGAAGAACCTCTGGTCGTAATACCAAAAGTCAGGTGGCGGATTCACTAAACACTCGCGGTATTTATTCTATTGTTCGTAATCCTCTCTACCTGGGGAATTTTGTCGGAGGCTTGGGGGTGATTCTATTGCTCCACTCCTTATGGTTAACCCTTTACTATGTGCTGGCGTTCGCGCTTTACTTCGAACGTGTAATTCTTGTTGAGGAGAGATTTCTGTTGAGAAAATTTGGTGATTCATATCGCCAATGGGCAGAAAAAACGCCGGCTTTCTTCCCTTTAATATTACGAAAGTACCAGCCTGATGAATTGCCTTTTTGTTGGAGAACGGTGTTACGTCGTGAATATATAACTGTCGCCATGACAGTGTTGCTGCTGTTTGTTATGGAGGTCGGCGAAGATACAATGATCCAGGGGGAAATTATTCTGGATAGTCGCTGGCTAATAATTGCGGCAATCAATGGAGGGATGTTCTTGTTCTTCCGGGTGGTTAGCAAGCG
>NZ_LWFX01000268.1:0-733 GCF_001635175.1 Alcanivorax sp. HI0083
GTATCAACATAGTGGTCACAGCTGAAATTCTCACCTTCACCGCTACACTGATTGGCATCCAGACTGATGAACCGGCCCTGCTCACTGAACGTTTCGCTGAGGGAACCGTCACCGTTGAACGTCAGATCGGCAATTCCGCCGAAACGTTCCAAATTGGCACCGCCACCGTCATCCAGCTCGATGATGCCGCCAGAGAAGTACAATTTATAGGTCGCTCCACTCACGATATCGGCCAAATCTGCCACCTCACCGCTCGCCGCCTCAAGGGCGGCAATACGCTGATTATTATCGTTGATGGCCGTGATCAGGGCCTGAAAGTTGGCATCGACACCAGCCGCGGTAGCCGCCTGGCCGGACAGCGGGGCGGTGTAGCCAGTCACATCACCGGCCATGGCATTGGCGCTCAATACCGCTGCGGTGAGGCCTGTCAGAATTACTTTTTTCATGTCTCTTACCCTCATTAGGTTTTGTGCTTTTACCAACGGCCTCACTGCCAGTTGGCTTCATCCCAGTTGAACTCATTCCAGACGGCGGGCGCGGGGCCTCCACAGGCCGTGGCATTTGGATCCGGATTACAGGGGTCGGCGTCGTCCGGGTCAGCGGTATCGGCACCATAACCATCACCATCTGCATCGACACTTTCAGTCGCGTCATTGGGGAAGGCGTCCGCGTTATCGCCTACACCGTCCCCATCACTATCAACGGCTTCATCCGGATCATTGGGAAAGTCGTC
>NZ_LWFX01000269.1:0-808 GCF_001635175.1 Alcanivorax sp. HI0083
GTCAAAGCAAGGTGGTGAGGGAGACATTTGGGTGCTTCGTCCACCGGGTAATCTGCAGCTCAGGGCTTTGTCCGGTTCTCTGGCCGTGCGCCGTCATGGACTGCATCAACAGATCAAGGAACTCTGGCGCGCGGCGGGCGTGCCGCCCTGGCAGCGGCGGCAGTGGCCATTGCTGTTCCGTGATGGGGATGTGGTGAGTGTGCCGTTGGTGGGGCTGGCCGATGGTGAAGACAGTGACAATAGTGAGCGCTGGTATTTGTTACCTTCAACCGCAATGTCACACTAGCAAGCCTTCCCGCATGTAATCCCGGCGCCGGGAGTTGTCCGTTCTGGCGCACAGTAAAATACGAAACGCCTGCTCGTTTCAGTATTCCTCCTCTGCCAGACTTGCGCTGACTGATCCCGAATCTCTTGCGTCTTCAACCCCAGCCGAAAAGGGAGTGCCATGCAGGCCCTTCAGCAACATTTGCAGCAGACCTTTCAGCTTCAGGCCTTTCGCCCCGGGCAGCAGGCAGTTATCGACGCATTGCTGGCCGGGCGTTCGGCGCTGGCGGTGTTTCCCACTGGCGGCGGTAAAAGCCTGTGTTACCAATTGCCGGCGTTGATGTTCAGTGGTGTGACCCTGGTGGTGTCGCCGCTGATTGCATTGATGAAAGACCAGGTGGATCAGCTTCACCGGCTGGGTATTACTGCCGCGCGGCTGGATTCCAGCGTGGATGCAGAGCAATTACAGAGTGTCTACCGAGGGCTGGATGACGGCAGTATCAAGCTGTTGTACGTGGCGCCGGAGCGCCTGGCCAATGAGCGG
>NZ_LWFX01000270.1:0-809 GCF_001635175.1 Alcanivorax sp. HI0083
CTCGCCGTTTGATGGGTTTATCCCGAATACCCGGCACTTTGCCAAACGCTCGACGCCGGATGCCTGACGTAAAACCCCATAGCCTGAGAGGTTGTCGTTGTTACGGCCTCCTGCTTTGACGGGTATTTTGAGGGATTGTCAGGGTCATGATTCAGGCAATTATCGGGTAAGGC
This sequence comes from Alcanivorax sp. HI0083, assembly GCF_001635175.1. Lineage (NCBI taxonomy): Bacteria > Pseudomonadati > Pseudomonadota > Gammaproteobacteria > Oceanospirillales > Alcanivoracaceae > Alcanivorax > Alcanivorax sp. HI0083. Next base: position 174 of record NZ_LWFX01000270.1, read on the forward strand.
ATTTTGCGCAGAGAGCATGGCGGCCAAGGTTTTCAGGTTTTGAATGCAAGCGTCTGTCATCGGGCATCCGGCGTCCAGCGGTTGCCAGGGCGGAATAATGTGACACGTTCTGAAGCTGGCTGATCACTCAATTCCGTGATGAACCAAAAAAAGGCTCCCGAAGGAGCCTTTTTTGCGAGCCGTCAGCGATTAGTGATCGTGACCTTCCGGACCATGTACATGGCCGTGCTCTTTTTCTTCGGCGGATGCTTCGCGCACGTCGGTCACTTCCACGGCGAAGTTCAGGGTTTCCCTTGCCAGCGGGTGGTTGCCATCGACAGTCACTTCATCGCCTTCAACGGCGGTGATGGTGAAGATACGCTGGCCGGCTTCGGTCTGCGCCTGGAACTGCATGCCCGGCTGCAGGTTGTCTTCGTTGCCTTCAAAAGCGGTTTTCGGCACTTGCTGAATCAGCTGCTCGTGACGCTCGCCGTAGCCTTCTTCCGGAGTCACGGTGACGTCCAGCTTGTCGCCCGCGGCCTTGCCGACCAGAGCGTTTTCCAGGCCCGGAATGATGTTGCCGGCGCCGTGCAGGTACGCCAGGGGCTCGCCACGCTCGACGGAAGAATCGATGGTTTCACCGGCGTTGTTGGTCAG
>NZ_LWFX01000271.1:0-919 GCF_001635175.1 Alcanivorax sp. HI0083
GCGTTTGCCGGGTTACGGGGTGCCGCTGGATGGTGATGAAGAGTATGTCCGTGAATTCCTGCTGGTTCCGTATTTTGGTGCCTGTATTCATAGCCCGCCGCCGCCGCGCAACCAGATTGTGCTGGTGAAAATGGAAGGGCGCGGTGTGCCGCTGGATCTGGCGTTGGATGCCATGTGGCTGGAAGGCACCTTGACTGTCTCATCGCAAGATACCGAATACGGCACGGCAGGGTATGTGCTGGAAGGTAAAAGTGCGGAACCCTTTACGGGTTACCTCCGGTAACGGTTTATTCCTTTGCTGCCCTCTCTCTGGCAAAAAACCGCTTTTCCAGCCTGATCAGTGACGTTTTTCCCCCTATGTCTTAACTTGTTACATTTTACATACTGGAGAGAATGTAAAGCTTCAGATAGTCTCGAAAGAGCTGAATAAAAATACACCAGAACAATAAACCCCCCGGGAGAGAGGGACCATGGATATACTCCAGCTGCTGGTCAGCGGGGTCGCGAACGGCTGCATCTACGGGTTGCTGGCGCTGGGCTTTGTGTTGATCTACAAAGCGTCGGAAGCGGTGAACTTTGCGCAGGGTGACCTGATGATGCTGGGGGCCTTTCTGGGCATTACCTTCATCAATGCCGAGTATGCCGACCTGCCATTTCTGATAGGCATCACCCTGGCCGCCCTGATTTTAGGGCTCTTTGGTTACCTGCTGGATCGCCTGGTCCTACGCGCCATTTTTGGTCAGCCGCAGTTCGCCATGGTGATCCTTACCATCGCACTGGGCTTTCTGCTGCGTTTCGCCGCAGGTGTTATCTGGGGGCACGATCCGGCCTCCCTGCAAACGCCTTTTGTCGGCCGGGTGTGGGAAATGGGTGAGCTGATCATCCCGGTGGTGGATGCGGTGATCATCATTACCACTGT
>NZ_LWFX01000272.1:0-995 GCF_001635175.1 Alcanivorax sp. HI0083
CAAGGCGCAACGATTAACCGGTTATGTGCTGGGCGGCATTAGCCCGCTGGGGCAGAAGAAACGGTTGCCGTTATATCTGGATGGCAGCGCGGCATCCCACGAGATTATCTACATGAGCGCCGGCCGGCGCGGGCTGGAAATCGCCATGGCGCCGGGGGATTTGCTGAAGCTCATCGGCGGCAAGCAGGCCGTCTTGGTGCGCGACTGACCTTGCTTATGGGGCCGCTGTAGGAGCGCCTCTTGAGGCGCGAACCCGAGCCTTGGCGAGGGAAAACGATACAGCTTTCACGCAAGCGTCGCTCACAAATCCCTGCTTACGCGGCACGGTTCGCACCTCAAGAGGTGCTCCTACAGGTGAGATTCTGGTCAGGCCTTTACACCTTCGCAAACGCCTTGCGTGCGGCGGCGATGGTGGCATCGATATCCTCATCACTGTGCGCCGCAGACACGAACCCCGCTTCGAACGCGCTGGGCGCCAGATAAATGCCCTGGTCCAGCATGGCGTGGAAGAAGCGGTTGAAGCGCTCGCTGTCGCAGGCCATCACTTCCGCAAAACTGCTGATACGGTTCTGGTCGGTGAAGAACAGCCCGAACATGGCGCCGGCCTGTGCAGTGGTGAATGACACCCCTTGCGCATGGGCGGCGGCGGTCAGGCCTTCCAGCAGGCGGGTGGTTTTTTCCGTCAGCGCGTCGTGGAAGCCGGGCTCGCTGATCAGGTTCAGCGTCGCCAGGCCTGCAGCCATGGCCACCGGGTTACCGGACAGGGTGCCGGCCTGGTAGACCGGCCCGAGCGGGGCCAGATGCTCCATGATGGCCTGCTTGCCGCCAAAGGCGCCCACCGGCATGCCGCCCCCGACAATCTTGCCCAGGGTGGTCATGTCCGGGGTGATGCCGTAATGGCCCTGGGCGCCGCCCAGCGCTACCCGGAACCCGCTCATGACTTCATCGAAAATCAGCACCGCGCCGTTGTTGTCACATTGCTGGCGCAGGGTCTG
>NZ_LWFX01000273.1:0-698 GCF_001635175.1 Alcanivorax sp. HI0083
CCCTGGTAGCGGCGGCTGCTCTTGTCGAAGGTGCGGTTGAACCAGCCAAAGAAACCGTGATTGGTCTGGTGCTCGCTGTCCTTGGCCTTGAGCATGGTGGCACACAGCGCCGGGGTGAGGATCAAGGCGACCAGTACGGACAACACCATGGCGGACACGATGGTGATGGAAAACTGGCGATAGATGGCGCCGGTGGACCCGGGGAAGAAGGCCATGGGAACGAATACGGCGGAGAGCACCAGGGCAATACCCACCAGGGCGCCGGTGATCTGGCCCATGGATTTGCGGGTGGCCTCCTTGGGCGGGAGGCCTTCCTCGTGCATCACCCGTTCCACGTTTTCCACCACCACGATGGCGTCATCTACCAGCAGGCCAATGGCCAGCACCATGCCGAACATGGTCAGGGTGTTGATGGAGAAGCCGAAGGCAGCTAACACAGCGAAGGTGCCCAGCAATACCACCGGCACCGCCAGGGTGGGAATCAGGGTGGCGCGGAAGTTCTGCAGGAACAGGTACATCACCAGGAAGACCAGGATGATGGCCTCGAACAGGGTGTGCACTACTTCCTCAATGGAGATGCTCACGAAGGGAGTGGTGTCGTAGGGGAACACCATTTCCATCTTGTCGGGGAAGTAGGGTTGCAGTTCGTCCAGGCGGGCACGCAGGGCCTCGGCGGTGTCCAGGGCATTGGCGCCGGT
>NZ_LWFX01000274.1:0-1194 GCF_001635175.1 Alcanivorax sp. HI0083
CTTCGCCGTCCGCTTCAGTTTCTTCAGCAGTCTGGAACAGTGCGCCGATTTCGAAGTTGCCCGGCTTCAGGCCAAGAGCCACACGGGTGATATCGATGGTCGGGCTAGTACCGGTTTCATCGGTGATCAGCTCGTCAGTCATGTCTGCATCGTGAGCGATGGCACCGTAGAACATGTCTTTTTCAGCAACCAGAGACACGGAGATGGTGTCTGCCAGGCCGGTTTCCGGATCGCCGTCACCGTCGATATCGTTGTTTTCTGCAGGAATGAATGCAGCGTTCAGGGTTACGAGGTCACCCAGAGCAGGCGTGCTGTACTGGACGATGTTGGAAACCCGGTTTTCGCCAGACAGAACGTTCTTGATATCACCGCCGATATCGTTGAACTGGTCGATCTTGCCCTGGGCTTTCTTGGTAGGGGTATCAAATTTACCCGCTTTCAGGGTACCGAAGCCGCCTTTCAAACCACCGTAGATGTTACGCTGGGTGAAGGTCTGGCCGCCTTTGTCGCCGTCGTCTACGCTGATTTCGAATTCAGCCTGGTAGATGGCTTTCAGGCCAGCCACGTCCAGATCGAAATCACCTTTAACACCCAGGCGGGAAGCGTTGCTGTTCAGTTCCCAAGCGTCTTCACTGGGGTTTACGCCATCGTCAAACTCAGCATTTTCCAGAGAAACGTTAACTTTACCGTAAACAGTCGGGCCATCGGCCAGGGCCAGGCCAGGCATGGCTACGGCAGCCCCCACAGCGATCGCAAGCAAATTCTTCTTCATTCCAACACTCCTTCAATCAGGCAATATTTTGTATGCAAAGTAACAGCGTGACTGAAACCCCAACCAAGCGAGGTAACGTTTACTGCTTGGTGGCGCAGTATGGGGAGAGTGGATGACTGAAAAGTTTCTCTTATGTGAAGTTTTTATTTCACAGGAACAAGACGGGGATGAGAGGGGTCAATCTGCAGATTTTTTCGCTTGCTGCCAGGCGGCTTCCAGCGCGTTTTCATCCAATGATTTCAAAGGGTTGGACTGTTCTCGCTCCATGGTGCGAAAACGCCGTTCGAACTTGTTGGAGGCCCGGCGCAAGGCCTGCTCCGGATCGATTTTCAGGTGGCGGGAGAGGTTTACAAGGGTAAAAAGCACATCTCCGAACTCATCTTCGATGGCATCTTTATGACCGTTTGAGAGTGCCTCGTCCA
>NZ_LWFX01000275.1:0-757 GCF_001635175.1 Alcanivorax sp. HI0083
CGCAAAGATCATGTAGTCCTGCACTTCGTAGAACGCCATTTCCTCGTGGGCAAACACCGGCTGGATGTTGCCTTCCGCCTGGCCCTGCTGCAGCGCGCTGTACAGTTCGCCGTAGGCTATAGAGGTGGGGGAGGCGCCATAGGCCTTGTAGGTGGCCCGCAGCAGGCTGTTGTCCATCACGCGGATGCCCAGGTTTTCGATGTCATCCGGGGTGTTGATGGCCTTGTTGGTCGTCCACACCTGATAGCCTTCCGGCAATTCCGCCAGCGGTACCAGGCTGCGCTTGCGGAATGATTCCTGCCAGGCTTTGCTTTTCAGGAAGGTGTCGCTGTTCAGGCCTTGTGCGGTTACCCATTGATCGCTGGGCATGATGTAGTTCAGGTTGAGCAGCTGGCTTTCCGGTACGGTGCCGCCCAGGGCGCCGGAACCAAAGCCCAGCTGAATGGCACCGCCCTGGATCGCGTCATACAACGCGGAGTAGCTGGAGCCCCATTTGCCATAGGGGAGCAGTTGAACGTCAATCTCCCCGTCACTTTTTTCTTTCACCAGCGCTTTGAAACGTTCGGCGTAACTGTGCTGAACACTGCCTTCAATTTCCTCCAGGCCAAAACGCCAGGTGTCGGCGTTGACGGTGGTGGTCGTGGCGGCAAGAAAGCCAAAAGTAGCGGCGCAAATAAATCGATTAAGTCGCATGCCTTTACCTTGATATTGCTTGTGGGTGCCAATCACTACATTGCATCGGGGCAGGGCTGTCAAG
>NZ_LWFX01000276.1:0-1167 GCF_001635175.1 Alcanivorax sp. HI0083
TGGTCCGGACTGTGTCGCCGAAAAGGCGACAGGAATCAGGCCTTGTCCTTTTCCTTGTTCTGTTCGCTTTTTTGCCCGGCTTGTTGCTCGTTATCAGGCTGCTCGTCGTCAGCCAGACGTTTCTGGTCCTGCTCGTCTTCGCCATCTTTCATGGCGTTCTTGAAGCCTTTCACCGCGCCGCCCAGATCGCCGCCCATGTTGCGCAGTTTCTTGGTGCCGAACAACAGGACCACGATGGCCAGAAGAATCAGTAACTGCCAAATGCTGATGCCGGAAAACATGGTTTTCTCTCCGAAAAAGTAGGGGCCGCGTTAATGTGCGTTAGTGTTACCGCTGCGTGCGGCTTTTTCATCATGGCCGGACAGGCCAAAACGTCGTTGCAATTCTGCCAGAACCTTGTCCGGGTGTTCGCCCAGTTTGGCCAACATCACCAGGGAGTGGAACCATAGATCGGCGGTTTCGCTGATCAGTGCCTGGTTGTCGCCACTGACTTCGGCATCCCGGGCCGCAAGAATGGTTTCCACCGCTTCTTCGCCGACTTTTTCCAGGATCTTGTTCAGGCCCTTGGCGTAGAGGCTGGCCACATAGGAGCTATCCGGATCGGCGCCTTGCGCGATTCGAGTACCTGGTGCAGCTCGCTGAGTATATCTGACATAGGCTGTGTATTCTTCGTGGTCGAACTAGCGGTCTTTATGCAGGAGCCTGCTTGCTGGCGAAGGGTGATGGTTCGCTTGCAAGCAAGCTCCTACGAACATTGAGCACGGTGTTTGTGCAGGCCCACAGTCTAGCGCCGCCAGCTCCAGCTCACCAGCAGCACGGCGCCAGCAGCCAGTGGCCAGCTGAAATGGGGCGTTGCCAGCCACAGGGCCGCGCCGGCACAGCCGAGCCCGGCGAGGCCGGCAAACAGCTTGTGGCGATGGCGCACCAGTTGTTGTTCGAAACGGGCTTCCAGGCGGTCCTGCTGGTAGGGCAGGTCGCGCAGGCTTTCCAGTCCGTCGCGGAGCAGGTCGGGCATGTCCGGAAGCTGGGCGGTCCATTCCGGCAGGCGATTCTGCAGCTTCTTCAGCGTGGCGCTGGGGCCGTATTCGGCCAGCATCCAGGCTTCCAGCAAGGGGCGCCCGGTGTTCCAGATATCCAGCTGGGGATAAATGCTGCGCCCCAGTCCCT
>NZ_LWFX01000277.1:0-687 GCF_001635175.1 Alcanivorax sp. HI0083
GATGCCCAGGGTGTCGCCGTCGATGATGTGGGTGTCGCGCATGGAGCGCATCAGTTCCAGTAATTCGCTCCGGTCGCCCGGAGTGGGTGAGAAAAACTGGCCGACACGCTCCAACCAACTTCGGCTGGTACCGTTATCCGAAAAATCGTCCGACATCAGGGATTAAACTCCGTGTTTTCAGGTTGCGCCTGGCTGTCTTCCTGCACAGGACTGTAAGGATCAGGAAAGCCTTGCTCACCGAGGGCGCGGATTTCCAGGGTTTCCATGACGAGGGCATCGTCATCGTCAATATGATCATAACCCAGCAGGTGCAGCACACCGTGGGTGACCATGTGCGCCCAGTGGGCATCCAGCGGTTTGTGCTGTTCGCTGGCTTCGCGCCGTACCACCGCGTCGCAGATAACGATGTCTCCCAATAGCGGTTCTACCGCGCCTTCCGGCAGCCCCTCGGGCATGTCAAAAGGAAAGGACAGCACATTGGTGGGAGCGTCCTTGTCGCGGTAGTCACGGTTGAGGGTGCGAATCTCGTCTTCATCCACGATGCGCAGGGTAATGTCGCCCACCACACCTCCTGCGGCAATGGCCGCATGGCGTACCCATTCACATAAATGGGGTTCGTCGGGGGCGTCCGGGGCGTCGCTGGCCCACTGGATATCAACGGTCGGTGTCGGTATCCCGCTCATGACG
>NZ_LWFX01000278.1:0-1063 GCF_001635175.1 Alcanivorax sp. HI0083
CAGAGCAACTGAACTCTTGAGTTTGAGGGATTAGAGATGCAGCAACTCAACCCGTCCGAAATCAGCGAGATTATCAAGTCGCGCATTGCGAAACTTGATACCTCCACCGAAGCACGCAACGAAGGTACGGTGGTTTCCGTATCTGATGGTATTGTGCGCATTCATGGTCTGGCCGACGTGATGTTCGGCGAGATGATCGAGTTTGAGGGCGGCATCTACGGCATGGCCCTTAACCTGGAGCAAGACTCTGTCGGCGCCGTGGTACTGGGTGATTACCTGGGCCTGGCCGAAGGTCAAAAAGTCCGTTGTACCGGTCGTATTCTGGAAGTCCCCACTGGCCCCGAAATGCTGGGCCGTGTGGTTGACGCTCTGGGTAACCCGATCGATGGCAAAGGCCCGGTCGATGCCAAGCAGACCGATGCGGTTGAAAAGGTAGCGCCTGGCGTTATCTGGCGTCGTGAAGTTAACGAGCCAGTGCAAACCGGTTACAAGTCTATCGATGCCATGGTGCCAATCGGCCGTGGTCAGCGTGAGCTGATCATTGGTGACCGCCAGATCGGTAAGACTGCCGTTGCCGTTGATGCGATCATCAACCAGAAAGACTCCGGCATTAAGTGTGTCTACGTTGCCATCGGCCAGAAGCAGTCCACCATTGCCAACGTGGTGCGCAAACTGGAAGAGCACGGTGCGATGGAAAACACCATCATCGTTGCCGCTTCCGCTTCTGATCCGGCTTCCATGCAGTTCCTGGCACCGTTTGCCGGCTGCACCATGGGCGAATATTTCCGTGACCGCGGTGAAGATGCACTGATCGTTTATGATGATCTGACCAAGCAAGCGTGGGCATATCGCCAGATCTCCCTGCTGCTGCGTCGTCCGCCGGGCCGTGAAGCTTACCCTGGTGACGTGTTCTACCTGCACTCCCGTCTGCTGGAGCGCGCTGCCAAGGTAAACGAAGATTATGTTGAGCAGTTCACCAATGGTGAAGTGAAAGGCAAAACCGGTTCTTTGACCGCGCTGCCGATCATTGAAACCCAGGGTGGTGACGTGTCTGCCTTCGTAC
>NZ_LWFX01000279.1:0-530 GCF_001635175.1 Alcanivorax sp. HI0083
AGCGGCATATCGGTGGCCACGGTGTAATCGGCAATCAGGTCAGGCCAGAGCGCACGTTGCAGGGCGTAACTGTTGGAATTGATCAGGGTGTAGTCGACCTGACCGTCTTCCACCAGCGCCAGCAGTTGCTCGGGGGTGGCGTTTTCCACTTCCTGGAATGCCAGCTCGGGATTGTCCAGCTGTGCCTTGATCAGCAGCTCGGCGTGGCTGGAGCCGGCGCTTACTGCCACCTTCTGGTCGTTCAGCTCGCTCAGGTCGGTAATTCGTGGGCTGCTCAGGCGGCGTACCAGCAGGGTATCGATATTTTGGTAGCGAGTGCTGAAGCGCAGGCTTTCGCTGCGCTCTGTGGTGGCGACCAGGCCAGCGGCGGCAATGTCTGCCGTGCCCTTGCGGATAGCATAGCGGATGTAGGAGAGATCGTCGGATTCGAGGATGCGCAGTTCTACCCCCAGGCTGTCAGCGAACCCTTTGGCGAGTTCGTATTCCATGCCGGTGAAACCGTGCTGATCTTCGTAATAGGTCGTGTTGGA
>NZ_LWFX01000280.1:0-1183 GCF_001635175.1 Alcanivorax sp. HI0083
AACCTCTCCATATTGGGTGCACCTGGATTATACCCAGCCGCAGAGTCAGCAGTGGCTTGAGCGGCAATCCATTCCGCCGGTGGTGATTTCGGCGCTCACCGCCATGGAAACGCGGCCTCGTGCCACGGAGGTGGCGGGTGGTCTGCTGGTGTATCTGCGCGGGGTGAACCTCCACCCTGGAGCGCGCCCTGAAGACATGATTGCCCTGCGATTGTGGGTCGGCCCCCAAGGCATGATCAGCACCCAGAAACGGACATTGCTGTCGCTGGTGACGGTGCAAGAAGAGCTGGATGCTGGTGAGGGCGCTGTCGGTATCCCGGGCCTGGTCGCACGGCTTGTGGATCAGCTGATCTGGCGAATGGAAGACGTGATCGAAAATCTGGAATCCGAGGTGGAGGACTGTGCATTGTCCATTGAGGAGACGCCGACCATTAGTCTGACTCCACGTCTCAGCCAGATTCGTCGTCGCTCTATTACGTTGCGACGTTTTTTTGCGCCGCAGCGTGAAGCGTTGGCCCGGTTGCAGAACGAAACCATGTTCACCGGTGGCGATGCCTTGTTGCTTCGTGAGGCCGGTGATCGCTTGCAGCGTCTGCTGGAAGATCTGGATGCGGCCCGTGAGCATGCCACCTTGTTGCAGGAGGAGGTTTTCTCGGTACAAAACGAAGCTATCAACGACCGCATGTATCTACTGGCGATGATCTCGGCGTTGTTTCTCCCGTTGGGTTTTCTTACCGGGCTGTTCGGGATCAATGTGGGAGGCCTGCCAGGTGTTGAAGATCCTGCGGGGTTCTGGTGGTTTATGGCGGGAATTGGTGTAGTCAGTGTGGGGGTACTGGTATGGATGCGAAAACGCCGCTGGCTTTAATGCGACAGCGGCGTTTTCCCGGAACGAAGGCTTTTTGAAGACTAGCCGCGCCGATAGAGAGGGCGTGGTTCGTTCACGTCACCCTGGTAGGTGACGCTGAAGTCGTTCAGGCCTTCAAGTGCTTCTTCGATGCTGCGATCTTCACGCACTTCAAACGCGTTGAAGCCGCAACGGGTCATGTAGAAAAGCTGGTCACGGAGTACGTCACCGGTGGCTCTCACTTCACCTTTAAAGCCGTAGCGGGTACGGAGCTCCCGAGCGTAGGAATAGCCGCGGCCGTCCTTGAATGCCGGGAAATGGATGGCGACCAAGGGC
>NZ_LWFX01000281.1:0-817 GCF_001635175.1 Alcanivorax sp. HI0083
GCCGCCGTTCACGTTGAGCTTGCTGCGGTCGACTTCGCCAAGGGCGGCGAGCCCGGTCTGGCTGCGCACGTAATCGTCATCAGCCAGGCCGCGCAGGTTGCAGGTCACCTGGCCGGCAAAGGCTTCGTGCATATCCACCAGTGTCAGGTCACTGAGCGCCAGCCCGGCCCGGGCCATGGCGGCGGGGGCGGCCAGTACCGGGCCCATTAACAGGTCGTCCTGTGGGGTGCGGGCCGCGAAGGCGTAGGAGCGGATATAGCCCAGCGGGGTGTAGCCCAGGGCGGCGGCTTTCTTTTCGCTCATCATCAGCAGGGCGCCGGCGCCATCGGTGAGCGGGCTGCTGTTGCCGGCGGTCACGGAGCCGGTCTCCCGGTCGAACACCGGGTTGAGTTTGCTGTAGCCCTCGCGCTCGGAGTGTTTGCGCACCAGGTTGTCGTCTTTCAGAGTGTTGCCGTTGGGCAGGTGGGCGGTCATGACCTGGCGGTCCAGGCGGCCTTCGGCCCAGGCGCGGGCCGCGTTGCTGTGCGACGCATGGGCCAGATCATCCTGCTCCTGACGGCTGACGCCCCACTTCTTCACCATTTTCTCGGTGCTTTCCCCCATGGTTTCGCCCACCGAATATTCGGTGATGGACGGCGCCTGGGGCAGCAGGTCGCGGGCCTTGAGCTGGCTGAGCAACTTGATGCGATCTTTCAGTGTTTTGGCAAAGCTCACGTCGCGCAGTACCGCGCTCAGTTCCGATGACAGCGGCACGCGGGCACTGCTGGTAGAGTCGGTGCCACCGGCAATGGCCATGTCGGTGTAGCCGGCAACGATG
>NZ_LWFX01000282.1:0-1044 GCF_001635175.1 Alcanivorax sp. HI0083
TTCGAACATCTTGGACGCCACGCCCGCGTGAGAGCGCATGCCCACACCCACCAGGGAGACCTTGGCGATCTTGTCGTCACCGATGATTTCCGGGTTGCCCAGCTCTTCGGAGGCGTTACGCAGGGCTTCCTGGGCACGGGCGAAATCGTTGCGGTGCACGGTGAAGGTGAAGTCGGCAGCGCCGTCCTTACCCACGTTCTGCACGATCATGTCCACTTCGATGTTCTCTGCGCTTACCGGGCCGAGGATCTTGTAGGCAATACCCGGGGTGTCCGGGGCGCCACGCACGATGATCTTGGCTTCATCACGGGTAAAGGCAATTCCGGAGATTACCGGCTTTTCCATATCAACCTCGTCTTCGACGGTAATAAGTGTCCCAGGGCCATCCTGGAAACTGGACAAAACACGCAGCGGCACATTGTATTTGCCGGCGAATTCCACAGAGCGGATCTGCAGGACCTTGGAGCCCTGGCTGGCCATTTCCAGCATTTCCTCGAAAGTAATGCTGTCCAGACGGCGGGCGTTATCCACTACTCGCGGGTCAGTGGTGTAAACACCATCCACATCCGTATAGATCTGGCACTCGTCCGCTTTCAGCGCAGCAGCCAAAGCCACAGCGGTGGTATCAGAGCCACCACGGCCCAGCGTGGTAATGTTGCCGTCACCATCGACGCCCTGGAAACCGGCCACGACCACCACACTGCCACCATCAAGATCGGCGCGAACTTTCTTGTCGTCGATTTCTTCGATGCGGGCTTTGGAGTAGGTGTTGTCCGTACGCAGGGGAATCTGGCTACCTGTATAGGAGCGGGCATTGAGGCCCTGCTTTTGCAGCGCCATGGACAACAGGGCAATAGTGACCTGCTCGCCGGTAGACACCAGCACGTCCATTTCCCGTGGAGAGGGTTTGTCGGTAACGCCGTTGGCCAGCTCGATGAGCCGGTTGGTTTCCCCACTCATGGCGGAAACGACGACGACCACCTGGTCACCCCGTTTATGAAAGCCGGCTACCTTTTCGGCAACGGCCTGGATGCGTTCGACCGT
>NZ_LWFX01000283.1:0-846 GCF_001635175.1 Alcanivorax sp. HI0083
AATGATTCGGTTTGTTATGATAAATCGAGTAACAAAAGCCCAACGACTGTTTCCTTCACTGGGACAACAATATTCCGCAGAATTAGCCAGCAAAGGCGCCAGGAAATAGCGCGACAATAAAAAACGGGAGAGTCTGATGACTGCCGCCCCTCTAAACGCTGTGCTAACAACGTTCAGTAATGCCGCCAATGAAGAGGTTGCAGCTGCCGAGCTGGCTGCAAAGCTGAAAAACCCGAACTTGGGTTTCGTACTGTTCTTTTGCTCAGTGGAATATGATCTTGATCGTCTGGCTGCAGCCATGCGGGATAACTTCGCTGGAATTCCCATGTCAGGCTGCACCTCCTGCGGTGAAATTACTTCCAAAGGGTATGATCAGGGATCAATTGTGGCCATTGGGTTTGATCGCCGGTTATTCACAGTCAGTCAAAAGCTTGTGGAAAATGTGGACAGTTTCGGCCTTCTCGATGCCCAGCAGCTTGTCGATGGCTTGCTAACCGAGTGCAGCGAAGGTATGACGGAGTCACCCGCAGAGCACAATACTTTTGTGCTAACGCTGATGGATGGGCTATCAGTGAATGAAGAAATGGTCTTGGCTACGCTTAATTCGGCGTTAGGCAGTATTGCCTGCTTTGGTGGCTCGGCGGGGGATGAATATAGATTAAGCGGCACTTATGTTTATAGCGATGGCGGTTTCACCAGCGAAGCCGCCACGGTGATAATGATTTCTACCTCATTAGATTTCGAAGTGTTCAGCACCCATCATTTAATTCCTGAAAAAACCAAGTTTGTAGTTACTTCTGCGGATCCGGAAAAGCGTACCGTCTATGAACTCAATGCTGAACCAGC
>NZ_LWFX01000284.1:0-1696 GCF_001635175.1 Alcanivorax sp. HI0083
GCCTTTGCTGGCGCCATTGTCGGCGGTGTCCGTTTTGGCGCTGGCGTTGTCGTTCGCTGCTGAAGGAGGTGGACTGTCCAGCGCAGCACGCACGGCCGTGGGCACGGTACTACTGGGGCCATCGGGTTGTTGCTGACTGCTGATTGCTTCGACCCGTACCCGCCCGGTGCCGGATTGCTCTATACCCAGGCGTACCGCAGCGGCCCAGGACAAATCGATGATGCGATCCTCGTGGAAGGGGCCGCGATCGTTGACGCGCACCACCAGGCTTTTGCCGTTATCCAGGTTGGTGACCCGGGCATAGGTGGGCAAGGGCAGGCTGCGATGGGCGGCCGTGAACTGGTACATATCGAACGGTTCACCACTGGAGGTGCGATGGCCATGGAATTTCTGGCCATACCAGGAGGCTTTGCCTTCTGCCACGTAGCCGTCCGCCTGGGGAAGCACCTGATAGGTCTTGCCCCACACACTGTAGGATTGCGGGTTGCCGTAGCGACTGCGGGGTTCCTTTTTGGGCACCGGTTCCGGCAGCCGGGAAACATCCCGGGGCTCTTCCGGCGCGGTGTCCTGCTGCAGGCTGTAGCGGTCCGAGCCTGGCGCATCGTTGTTGACGGCGGGTGGGGCACTGTCGCCAGCGGGCCCCGGAGCGGTGGCGCAGGCCCCGAGGAACGCGGAGGTGATCACGGCACAAGCCAGACGCTTCATTGACTATCCTCCAGTGCGGCCGCCAGTTGTCGTGATAGTTGTAGCACGGCCATGGCGTACAGGCGACTGTGATTGTAGCGGGTAATCACATAAAAATTGTCGGTGGCCAGCCAGAACTCCGCACCGTCGGTGCCTTCCAGATCAAGCAGGGCGACCCGGGTGCTGGCGGGCAGGTCGAAGCAGTATTCGCTGACCAGTCGATCATCGTTGCAGCTGAGCGCAGAGACGCCGGCGTTGTTGGCCTGTGCCAGGGTAAAGGATGGCTTGTACCCTTTTTTGGCCAGCGGCACGTAACCGGCGCCATCCAGGTGTGCTCTGGCGGCTACGGGCAACCCGGGTTTCCAGTTGTGCTCGCTGAAATAGTTGGCAACGGAACCGATGGCATCCACCGGGTTGTTGACCAGATCGGTGACACCGTCATTGTCGAAATCCACCGCATAAGCCTGGTAACTGGTGGGGATGAACTGGCCGTAGCCCATGGCGCCGGCGTAGGAGCCGGTGATGGTTTTGGCATCGATGTGGGCGTTATGCTCCAGTTCGAACAAGGCTTTGAGCTGCTTGCGGAAGAAGCTGCCCCGAGGCGGGTAGTCGTAGCCCAGGGTGGTCAGGGCATCGACCGCTCGGTAGGTGCCCATGTAATCCCCGTAGCGGGTTTCCACTCCGATGATGGCGAGGATGATTTCCCGGGGGATGCCGTAGGTTTGTTCTGCACGGGTCAGGGTGTCGGCGTGGGTGTGAGCGAATTCCACGCCTTTCTGTACCCGGCTCTCCTGCAGGAAAATTTTCTGGTAGGTCGCCCAGGTATGGGTGTGTTCTGCCGGCCGCGCTATGGATTCGAGGATCTTGGGCTGGCATTGCGCACTGCCCAGGACGTCGCGCACCCGGTCTTCGTCCTGCCCCTGGGAAACCAGCTCGGCAATCAGGGTCTTGGCCTGTTCACGCTGCAGGTAGTCGTTGTTTTCCGGGCAGGTATGTTCGGCCTGGGCCGGCA
>NZ_LWFX01000285.1:0-582 GCF_001635175.1 Alcanivorax sp. HI0083
GCCGCGTGCGTCCATGGCCGCAATGTAGGCATCCGCAGACTCGGAATAGCGCCCGTGGGCGAGCAGCACTTTTGCCGCCTTGACGTGCCACTGGCTGGGGTTGGCCGCACTATCCGCCAACCGGCGATAGGCTTGCACCGCCAGGTCCACGCTACCCATGGCCAGGGCCATGTCAGCGAAGCGGATGCGTTTTTCACTGTTCAGGGCGGCCCAGTCAATCGCGCGCAAACGGGTCAGGGTTTCATGTTCAAGCATGGTGCCACGGCGATTGTCGGCGTCTATGGCCATCAAACGGGTAAAATCCCGGCGCAATTCCAGCCAGGCGATCTGGGTGTCATAGCGGCCATTGGTATCAGCAGCCACGATTTGCAGCTGGTCATCCGCCGCCACAAAGTTACCTTGCAGAATCAACTCCCGTGCCATCAACAAACGTAGCTCATGGTCATCCGGTTTGGCTTTCAGCCAGGCTTGCATATAGCTGAATGTCACCGCGTCCAGACGCGCAGTACGCAGGGATGAGGACAAGTCCCGCGGGAACAGCATCCAGCACACCACGCCGATAAGAATCAGAAAGGCGAATAA
>NZ_LWFX01000286.1:0-640 GCF_001635175.1 Alcanivorax sp. HI0083
CCCGAACGCCAGCCCACGTCGCGAATTGTCCGCGCTGGTCAAACAGCGGGTGCTGTTCACCCTGGGGGTCGCCAGCATCGGTTTCGGCGGCATGTTTTCGGTGTTCAGCTATGTGATGCCCACCCTCACCGAGCAATCCGGCATGGCGGAAAGCTGGGGCCCCATGGTGCTGATGATCTTCGGCATCGGCACCATCATCGGTAACTTTGCCGGTGCCCGCGCAGCAGACGGCAACTTGCTGCGTGCCATACCGCGTATTCTGATCTGGTGTGCGCTGATTCAGGCCGGCTTTTACTTTGCCGCCGATTGGCCCTTGCCCGCCATCCTCTTCGTGGGGCTGGTCGGCACCAGCATGGCACTGGGCCCGGCCCTGCAAACGCGACTCATGGATGTGGCAGAAGACGCCCAGACCATGGCTGCCTCCATGAACCATGCCGCGTTCAACCTGGCGAATGCGCTGGGCGCCTGGCTGGCCGGCGTCACCATCAAGATGGGCGCACAATGGTCCGCCACCGGCCTGGTAGGGGCGGCCCTGGCCATGGGCGGATTGCTGATTTTCCTGGCCGGCCGCAGCCTGGAAAAACGTAACGCCGTTACCACCGGCCTGCCCGCACAGACCGATCAATAACGGAACAGATAG
>NZ_LWFX01000287.1:0-5641 GCF_001635175.1 Alcanivorax sp. HI0083
GGGCACCACATTAATAATTTTTCCGTTCCCTTGTTTCTTCATGGCCGTCAGAGCACGTTGGCAGCTGTGTACCACGTGCATCATTTGCAGGTTGGCCAGGCCTTGCCATTGTGGCCCCTGGGTGGCTTCAAAAGGCCCCACCAGCAGCTTTCCGGGCAAATTGATAACCACATCCAGCTGCTGCCAGCGGCGCAGAACCCGATTTATACCCCGTTGAATATCCTGTGAATCGCCCGCGGTTGTTTCAATGAAAAGCGCTTCATGGCCCGCTTCATGCAGGCTGCGGCACAAGGCATTGCCGGTGCGAGTGTCGTCACTGGCGATGGCAATACGATAGTGCCCAGCGGCAGTGTGGGCCAGGGCCTGGCCGAGAGGGCTGCAGCCGCGAGTGATAAGGAGGGTGGGCGATTGTTTCAACGTGTCTCCATGTGCAAGAAGCAGAACAAAAAATAATGTTGTGAACAGGTGTTGACTTGGTGAATTATAAAGTTAACATGTGTTCACATAAAGCATTTAAGGGAGCAATTGTTATGACTTTATTCTTTCGTTTGTTTAAAGACACCCTGGCCTTGATGATTGCGATTGCCGTGACGGTTTTGATCGTGGCGGGGCTTGGAAACAACGGTGAAAACCTGTTTTCCGTAATGCTGGCGTTTGCCTGCATGGTGCCTGTTATTGCCAGTGCTGCAGTTGCCATCAAGCGCGACTGGGATAATGGTGGGTTTGCGCACGCATTCTAAGGCTGTTCACTGGCGGTTGCATCTCGGCCCGCTTGCCCGCCTGTTGTCGTTACCGATTCCATCTCGGAGACCGGTAGCGACAATACCTGTTCTTCTCCCTCACTGCGTGCCAGCACCACGGTGACCACGCTGTCGCCCCAGACGTTGACCGCAGTGCGGCACATGTCCAGCACGCGATCGGTGACCAGAATCAGCCCAATGGCTTCTGCCGGCAGGCCGATGGCGCCAAGAATCACCGTAATCGCTACCAGTGATGCAGCGGGAATGCTGGCCACGCCGATGGAGGTGAGCAGTGCGGTGATCACAATCATGAACTGGGTGGTCAACGACAAGTCCATGCCGTAGGCCTGGGCAATGAACATGGCCGCCACGCACTCGTACAATGCGGTTCCGTCCATGTTGACGGTGGCACCCAATGGCAGCACGAAGCTGCTGGTGCGAGTCGATACACCGGAGCGTTTTTGTACACATTCCATGGTCAGAGGCAGCGTGGCGGCTGAACTGGCGGAGGAAAACGCGGTGAGCAGCGCTGGCGTCATGGCCTGAATATGGCGAAGTGGCGAGCGCTTGGTCGCCAGCGCAATCAGGATCGGCATGAAAACAAAAGCATGCAGGCCCAGTGCTACCAGTACGGTGAGGAAGAACCAGGCAAGCGGCTCAATGGCATCCATACCGGTGCGGGTTACCGTGGCGGCTATTAGCGCAAATACGCCCAGGGGCGTGAAACGAATGACCAGCATGGTGATTTTCATCACCACTTGGTAAATGCCATCGATAATGTTGCGCAGGCTCTGGCCGGAGGGGTTGCGTTCGGTTCGCAGAAAAAAACCGAACAGCAGCGAAAAGACGATCAGACCAAGCATTTGGCCATTGGCGGCGGCCGCTATCAGGTTAGGCGGCAGCATCTGGCGGAGAATATCAGTGAAATCGCCGGCCCCACGGCCTTCAATTTTGGCCAGCGCATCCTCGGTTTCTGTGGCCAGACCGAGTAATTCACGTGCGGGCTGATCGTTGATAATGCCAGGGCTGAACAGATTGACCACGATGAGGCCGATCAGCACGGCTACCAGAGTGGTAGTCATGTACAGGGCCACGGTTTTCAGGCCCATTCGGCCCAGATTCTGCCCATCACCGACGCCCACCATGCCGTTGATAATGGCTGTCACAATCAACGGAATGACGACCATTTTAAGGGCATTGATAAACAGGGTTCCCACCAGATCGTAGCCGCTGAGCACAGGCAGCCCGAGTAGCGTACTGGATTCGGCGGTGAAACTGCCTGCCAGTGCGCCGGCCAGCATGGCAATGAATATCTGGTGGTGTAATTTCACTGTCTCCCCCTGGTGGCCATCAATGGCCACCCCTGCCTTTGCTTATTCGATCCCTGAGAGTACCTGATCCTGTCTCGGTGCACAGTGGGGCAGTGCTACATCAAGGTTTGCAGGGCCTCCTTGTCATCCAGTCGGTTCAGCGTTGCCTGGTACGCCGCCTTGAGTTGTCGATCCGCCTCGACAGGGCCCAGCCGTTCGCATAGCAGGACATAGGTGCGGTTCAGTTGGTCTCGCAAGCTGGTCAAGGGTAGGGGGCTCAGTGATTGGTCCGGTGATTGTAGCCAGTATTCCATGGTCAGGCGGGTTTCGGGGCTAACGCTGGCCTGGCGCAGTTGTGCACCCAAATCCAGCTGTATCTGGCTGGCTGCCCGTTTGCCAAGTCCCTGCCACAGGGCCTGGAGCAGGCACTGAAACGCATGGGTGCACGGGTGCGCTTCGGTGTGGTTGTGGTTGCTGTTGGCCAATGGATCGGCGGCCAGTTCGCTGTCGGAAAGCGTCATCGCTTGCACCAGGCTCATGTGAATATGGTGGCGCCGTTCGCCCAAGTCGAACAGGCGACACAGATCGCTGACAAAGCCCTGCAGGGAAAAGCTGGGTCGCTCCGCGTAATGCTGCTGCCAGTGGCTGACCGCCTCCAGCAGGACCGGCTCATTCATGTAGGGCGTAAGGCCGGTGACGATAGCGCGCCGTCGACGCTGGACGCTTTGGTTGATGGGTGCGGAGCTCATGGGTGTTGCTCCTGACCGTGGGCTCTGTCCGGATTATAGGTTTCGCTGCTATAGAGCGTGTTCTGGGGAAATTCCGGGTAGCCGGTTTCGGCGTGCTCGCTGAGATCCAGTCCCCGTTGTTCATGCAGCGCCGGCGCCCGCAAGCCGGCAAGAATAGATACCAGCATGTACATGATTAGCGCGGTGAAGAATGCCCAGCCGAATGCCACGATCACGCCCAGCAGCTGCACCATCACACGTTGGCCATTGAACAGGTCGCCGTCATAGAAGAGGCCGGCAGCCAGGGTGCCCCAGGCGCCGGCGAAGGCATGTACAGGGACTGCACCGACCACGTCATCCAGGCGAAACGCGAGTAGGATTCGGGCACCGAAGGCCGCCAGCGCGCCAGCTACCAGGCCGGTGATGATGGCGAAGCCCGGTGTCATGACTGCGCAGCCGGCGGTCACCGCCACCAGCCCCGCCAAGCTGCCATTCACGGTTTCTGTCAGTAATACCGGGCGGCGACTTGCCATCCGGTAGATAACGCTGCCCACGGCACCGGCCGCGGCGGCCAGCTGGGTATTCAGGTTCACCTTGGCGATATCCACGCTGGCAGAGAGGGTCGAGCCCCCGTTGAAGCCAAACCAGCCGAACCAGAGTATGAAACCGCCCAATGCCACATAGGAAAGGTTATGGCCGGGAATGGTGCGTGGCTTGCCTTGGTTGTCGAAACGCCCAAGTCGCGGGCCTACCACCAGAATACCGGCCAGTGCACACCAGCCGCCGATACTGTGGACCACCGTGGAACCGGCGAAATCAATAAAGCCCATCTGGGCGAGCCAGCCATTGCTGTTCCAGGCCCAGTTGCCGAACAGCGGATAAATAAGGCCGGTGATCACCACCGCGCCACACAAATAGCCCACGTAGCGGGTGCGCTCTGCCATGGCTCCTGAGGCGATGGTGGCGGCGGTAGCCGCGAACATGATCTGGAAAAGGAGCATGGCCCAGGTACTGCCATCGGCCTGGTTGAGCATGAATTGGTCCTGCCCGAACCAGCCATTGGTGCTGGTGCCGAACATCAGCCCGAAACCCACGGCCCAGAACACCAGTGTGCCGACACACAGGTCCATGTAGTTCTTCATGACCACGTTCAGTGAGTTCTTCGCCCGGCTCAGGCCGCTCTCAAGCAGTGCAAAACCCGCTTGCATGAAGAACACCAGCGCCGCAGCGATAGCAATCCAGACTGTATCGGTGGCGGTCAGGGTGTCGGCGTTGGCGAACTCGGGAAGAATCAGCAGAGAAAGCCAGTGATAGCGTCGCAGCAGCATAGTGGTGAATCCCATTCGTCATTGGTGATGAGAAGAGGGGACTGCAACCGCTGTGCCAGCGCGTATAGCCGATAGAATCAGGGCTTCTTAGTTATTTTGTATTAACAGGCGCCCTGTTGTGGTGCTGAGGTTGTTTGTGGTGCGCGGGGTGCCCTATGCGGTGGCATCCACGGGCTGGCTTATCTGCCGGATAAGCTGGAGCTGTCGTTCAGATACTTTTTGCACCGACAGGCGAGGTCGCACCACCAGCTCCATGTCAGCAAATTCGGGGTGATGCTTGATCTGTTTCAGTGTTAATGGCTGAGGGTATAGGCAGGCAAACTGTATATCGGCCTGGTACCAGCGGGGCATCTCACGGGTGCTGCGTGGGTCATAGCCATCTGAAGCAGGGTCAAACTGGGTTGGATCGGGGTAGGGGGCGCTGGTTACGCGAGCTTCGCCAACGATGGCGGGCACCGCACAACTGGAATGGTAGATCAGCACCGTATCGCCGGCTTTCATTTCATCGCGTAGCCGGTTGCGAGCCTGGTAGTTGCGCACGCCATCCCAGCCACTGGTGGCATTTTTGCTGTTGCGCAGATCATCGATGCTGAAAGCATCCGGTTCTGTTTTTAATAACCAGATAGTGCTCACTCCTGAGGATGATGTTTGAGAAGGCACTCTTTGGCCTGGTTGATGCTGCCACAAATGTAAACGGGAAAGGCCGGCTTGTTAAGCTTCAACATCATATTGGCATAGGTACGGTTGAGTATACTTTCCAGGACCATGGCCTTGGCCTCGGTAATTTGCGCAAAATCCTCGCCACAGGAATAGCGCGCGGCGGTGTAATCCAGCCCTTTGATTTGGCCGACGTAGATGGTGAGCTGTTTACGCTGTTGGTGCTGATTGAACAAACGTAGCCGCTGCCGGTAAATGGACAATTGAACGCGCATATCCACCTGGGTGCCTTTCTTTAGCTCGACCAGGGCGAAGGGGCCCTCCTGCGTTACCGTAACCGCACTCATTACTGTCCCTTTACTGCAAGCGTGACAGGCTTTTATAACCGATTCTGTGCTAATCTTCAGCGCTTCTTTTTGCTGGTGTTCGTCAACGGTGCAGGATCAGGGGTGATCGGCGCAGTTGTCAGTAGCGTGTTGGTGGAGGTAGATGCGTGATCAGTTCGCAACAACAGAATGAGGCCATGGCCGCCCTGCAAACTGTCCGCGACTGTTTGCGTTTCGGCGAAAGCATGCTGCGCAGTGGCGGGGTGTTCTTTGGCCACGGTAACGATGACCCCTGGGATGAAGCCCTGGCGCTGTTGATGCATCAGCTGGCGTTGCCTCTACAGAGTGACCCTCGGATTCTCGATGCCCGTTTGCTGCCCTCTGAAATCAGTGGGTATGTGAGTCAACTGGTTAAGCGGGTGAATGATCGTGTCCCGGTTCCTTATCTGACCCATGAAGCCTGGTTTTGCGGCCTGCCGTTCTATGTGGATGAGCGGGTGCTGATACCGCGTTCGCCGCTGGCCGAGCTGATTGAGCAGTCCTTTACGCCCT
>NZ_LWFX01000288.1:0-1002 GCF_001635175.1 Alcanivorax sp. HI0083
AAGCCATGCTGGCGGATTCCAAGGACAGTACGCCGGCACAGGTTGCCGACAAGCCCAAAAAAGCAGACGCGAAAAAAGCGGATGCCGACGACGAAACCATCAGCATTGATGATTTTCTCAAGGTGAAACTGCGCGTGGCCCGTGTAGCCAAGGCGGCTCACGTGGAAGGCGCCGACAAGCTGCTGCAGCTGACACTGGACGTGGGCGAGCTGGGCGAGCGCAACGTCTTCGCCGGCATCAAATCGCGTTACGCACCGCAAGAGCTGGAAGGCAAACTGGTCGTCCTGGTCGCCAACCTGGCACCGCGCAAGATGAAGTTCGGCGTCTCCGAAGGCATGGTACTGGCCGCCGGCCCCGGCGGGGATGACATTCACATCCTCAGCCCGGACAGTGGCGCCGAACCGGGCATGGAAGTGCGCTAGGGTGAAAGCTCGGCGCCGGATGCCTGACGCAGAGGCGCCTTCATTCTACTGTGGGAAGCGATGCTTGCATCGCGAATAATCAGGTGGTGCTGAGCACGCCTCTTGGTCATGCAAGCATGACTTCCCACCCCCCTCTCATCTGGCCGAGCGTCTACAAGTGTGAGTGAGCAGGTTGAATTCACCCAAGGGCACAGAGAGCCTGAAAGGCGGAATCCGACATCCTGCTTAGCATCAATTCAACGTCGCCAAGTGTTCCCGCAGCGCCGCCTCATCTTCGATCGTGATGCGCCCGTAGCCCAGCGTGATCAGCCCCTGCGCCTCAAACGCCTTGAGCGTCCGGTGCACGCCCTGACGAGTCATCCCCATCATGTTGGCAATATGTTCACGGGTCAGACGCACCGTCACCGGCCCACCCTCCGGCTTGCCGCCGCGTTGCATTTGCGACAGGAACAACAAGCGCTGCCCTATCCGTGCCTGGGTGCCGCGCAGCGCGTCTTCCTCGATCATGGAGATGGCGGACCACAGCCGCTGGCTGATCAGATCCAGCACCACCGGGTAGCTTTGCGGGTAACGTTGCAGT
>NZ_LWFX01000289.1:0-1038 GCF_001635175.1 Alcanivorax sp. HI0083
TACCGGCCGGGATCAGACGACCCACAACCACGTTCTCTTTCAGGCCACGCAGGTCGTCTTCCTTGCCGGTTACCGCCGCTTCGGTGAGAACGCGGGTGGTTTCCTGGAAAGACGCTGCAGAGATGAAGGACTCGGTGGCCAGGGAAGCCTTGGTGATACCCAACAACAGACGCTGATATTGCGGCAGCATCTTGTCTTCGGCTTTCAGACGGTCGACCTCTTCCATGACGCGGGCATATTCTGCCTGCTCACCCTTGATGAAGTGAGACTCACCCACTTCCAGGATCTCTACTTTGCGCAGCATCTGGCGGATGATCGTTTCAATGTGTTTGTCATTGATCTTCACACCCTGCAGGCGGTAAACCTCCTGCACTTCGTTAACGATGTAACGGGCCAGCTCGGATTCACCTTTCAGGCGCAGGATATCGTGGGGGTTCAGCGGACCATCAGAGACCACTTCACCCTTCTCTACCCGCTCACCTTCAAACACGTTGAGCTGACGCCACTTGGGAATCAGTTCTTCGTAATTGTCATCACTGTTATCCGGTGTTATCACCAAGCGAACCTTGCCTTTGGTTTCTTTACCGAAGGACACGGTACCAGTCTTCTCGGCCAGGATGGCGGCTTCTTTCGGGTTACGGGCTTCGAACAGATCCGCAACGCGGGGCAAACCACCAGTGATGTCACGGGTCTTGGAGGATTCCTGGGGAATCCGCGCAATCACATCACCCACACCGATGCTGGCGCCATCCTTCAGGCCACACAGCGCACCGCCCGGCAGGAAGTACTGCGCCGGCATATCAGTGTTGGGCATCACAACGGCTTTGCCCTTGCTGTCCACTACCCGGATTACCGGACGCATGTCCTTACCGGCAGACGGGCGATTCTGGGAACCGAGCACTTCGATATTGGTCAGGCCGGTCAGCTCGTCGGTCTGGTGGTTTACAGTGATACCTTCTTCCATATCACCGAACTGAACCTTACCTTCCACTTCCGCGATAATCGGGTGCGTGTGTGGATCCCAGGTTGCAACAACCT
>NZ_LWFX01000290.1:0-667 GCF_001635175.1 Alcanivorax sp. HI0083
ATGAAGATGCCAACGGCAACAGCTACTCCGCACAGTCCAATGAAGCGGTAGTGACCGTTGCAGAAGTCTATGCGGGTACGTTGGAAAATGACGGCAAGAAATCCGGTGCGCCGGGTGAAACCGTTTACTTCAGCCACACCCTGAAAAACACCGGTAATGCCACCGACACCTTCACCCTGGACGGGCTGAATGGTGCCGGCGCAGCGGGTAGCTATCAGGTGTTTATCGACGCCAACGGCAATGGTCAGCCTGATGCCGGTGAAAGCGCCGCCACGTCTGTGAGCGTTGACGCGGGTGACCAGGTCGAGCTGATCCTGGCCGTGCCGGTTCCATCCGGAACCGCAGCGGGCGCCACCATCGAAGGCACCTTGCTGGTGCGTTCGACCCGGGGCGATGGCAGCTTCGACGCCAATGACGGTGGCTTGGTACAGGATATCGGCAGCAACGCCGATATTGGCGACTATAACTCTGACGGTGTTAACGGCGCAGACGGTAACGACACCAACACCGATCAGGTGACGGTGACCACCGATGCGGTGCTGGTAACCACCAAGTCTGCATCTGTCAATACCTCTAACAACACCATTACCTACACCTTGACGGTGAAGAACAATGGTGGCAGTGCGGCGCAGAATGTAAATATCTTCGATGCCGTGCCAGCCAATGC
>NZ_LWFX01000291.1:0-809 GCF_001635175.1 Alcanivorax sp. HI0083
CTTATACTCGGATACCGGAAGGCGCTCCCGGCGCGCCGATTATAGCGATCCCGACACAGGATGCACCCAATCCATGGACGAGACCGCCGCAACCCGCTATCATTCGCGCCCGTTGAACCCCAAGTTCTTCAAGTTTTGCGCCCGTAGCTCAGCTGGATAGAGCGTTGCCCTCCGGAGGCAAAGGTCAGAGGTTCGAATCCTCTCGGGCGTGCCATCTAAAAAGGGCCTTCCAAATGTGGGAGGCCCTTTTTTATGGGTCACAAAAAATCCGCGGGACATCCTACGCCTTCTCTCGATACGCGCTGGGCGAACATCCCTGCCAACGACGGAAGGCACGCACGAAGCCTCCGGCATCGGTGTATCCCAAATGGGCCGCCAATTCCTCGATCTTCATGGTAGTGGTGTTCAGTAATTGCAGCGCCAGTTGGCGACGTTCTTCTTCGACCAGATCCCGGTAACTGGCGCCCTCCTGTTCCAGTTTGCGGCGCAGGCTGCGAGTGGAGAGGGCCAGCTCGCTGGCCATGTCATTGAGAGTGGCCCCCAGGCCCAGTTCACCGAGCAGTTTCTGCCGAACCTTGCCGGCAAGGCCGCTGTTTTCCACGGTATCCATACGCTTCTGGCATTGCTGTTCGAGCATGCGGGTAAGTACCGGATCGTAACCGGGGAACGGCTGACCGGCGCCAGCGCGGTTGACCAGAATGCGGTTGGCACTGGCATGAAAGGCAGGAGCGATGCCACACAGGCTTTCAATGGCAGAGGCACTGACATCCGGTTCACCGGTGAACTCGACCCCCTTGAATTCCACCCCT
>NZ_LWFX01000292.1:0-897 GCF_001635175.1 Alcanivorax sp. HI0083
AATGTCATACCTCTGCCATGTTAGGAGCACCAGCCATGAGCATGCACCGGAAAACCATCACGCTGACCGAACAGCAAGACGGCTGGGTGAAAGCCCAGATTGAAAGCGGCCACTTTGGCAACGATAGTGAGTACATCCGCGATCTCATCCGAAGGGACCAACAGACCAAAGAACGTCTTGCCATGCTGAGGCAAGCCCTCGCTGAGGGTGAGTCCAGCGGGGAACCGAAACCGTTGGATATAACGGCTATCAAGGCGGCTGGCCGTAAGCGGATTAAGGCTGCCGATTAGTGCTTACGTTGAACGTCACGCCGAGGGCGGAATCCGATTTTATTGGGATTTGGGTGTATGCCTGTGAGGAATGGGGCGTTGATCAGGCGGATAATTACGTGGATCGGCTTGAGGCCGGCATGAAACGGCTGATTGATCATCCATCGCTTGGCGCGAACTACGACCATGTTTTTTCTGGGTATAGCAAATTACAGGTCGAGCATCACGTTGTTTTTTATCGACTGCTTGAGTCGGAAGTGCTTGTTGTTCGTGTGTTGCACGAGGCCATGGATGCACCGGAAAGGCTTCTGGAGTAGTCGGAGTTATATTTTCGGCGCGGCTTAAAAATTTCCATCCTGCACCGTGCTGTTGTCTCCCAATAAGTAGCTGCACTCGGAAAATTACTCGCTGCGCTCCTGATTTTCCAGAATCAATAGGGCCAGGGCTCCCATTGGCTCTTCGGCTTTCGGGAATCAAGATGTTGAGCGTGCCTCCGTTTTTCCCTGACCTTTCGGCTTGTGATAAACCTTGTCGATTAGGCCTTTCAGGCTCTCTGTGCCCTTGGGTGAATTCGGCCTTCCTGAATGTGCGGCGATGTGGGGTTGCTGGCTGTGCCGCTGCGAATGAA
>NZ_LWFX01000293.1:0-1374 GCF_001635175.1 Alcanivorax sp. HI0083
CCACGGATCCTTGATGCCCTTGATATTGAGTTTTGACAGGTCCTGCATGGCGTTGTCCTTTTATTCTTGACTGGCTGGTGCAGTAGAGGTGAAAGCCGGATGCTCAGGCGATAACGTTCTGCGGCGGCCCCGGATAACCGGTGCTGCGTGCCGCCTGGGGTTTCACATACCAGGCCATGAACATCGGCTGGGTCAGCCCTTTGAAAACCATGCGAGACAGGCCCCGCTCACTGGCGGACCACTGGGTCAGTGTCTGTTGCAGTTCTGCTTCGCTCTGCTCAGCAAAGCTGGCCCAGGTGCCGGTGATATACCAGCGGGCTGCGCCGAGCTGCATCAGGTCGAGAACTTCAAGCACGGCGGCACGGGTGCCGGGCATGCCGCCTTCGAGCAGGTCGTCAAAGGCTTTCATGCCGTCTTTGGCGGTGGCGCCGACGGCGGTCAGGGCCGGGCCCAGTACCGCGCCGACCAGTGGGGTCAGCAGGTCTACGTCCTGCTGGCGAAAATGGCGGTAGCCCGCAGCGGGGCCATCGTTGCTGGAGCAGCCGGTCAGCAAGGCAAGGCTGGAACCGGCGGCAAGCATGGCGCTGCCGGCAGCGCTCAGCTTGAGAAAGCTGCGGCGGTTAATTCCCTGGTCCATAGCGCACTCTTCTTTTTTTGAGTTGAAAGTAGCAAGTTGAAAGTTACAACGCGGTTGAGGTTGTTGAGTCTTGTAATGTCTGGCCCGCGATTAACGGTAATGGCGCGGGTGTGGTCGTCCCAGGACAAAGACCTTTCCCGCGCTTTTAAACTTTATACTTTGAACTTGAAACTGATCATTTCAGCATGAATTTGTCGATCATCTTGTGCATGCCACGGCCATAAGGCGGCAGGATAAACTTGGTGGCGTTGAACTTGCCCTTCTTGTAGATGCCCTTGGCCTTGGAGAAGGTCTTGAAGCCTTCCGGGCCGTGGTAGGCACCCATGCCGGATGGGCCGATGCCACCGAAGGGAATGTCGTCCACGCCCACGTGGGAGATGGTGTCGTTCAGGCAGACGCCGCCGGAGTGAGTGCTCTTGAGGACGTGGTCGCCGTTGGCCTGGTTCCAGTCGAAGTAGTACAGGGCCAGCGGACGGGGGCGCTCGTTCACGTAATCGATGGCGTCGTCCAGGGTTTTGTAAGGCACCACGATCATCAGCGGGCCGAAGATTTCGTCATGGCTGATCTGCATATCGTCGGTGGCATTGAGCACCATGGTGTGGGGCAGTTTCTGGCTGCCGCTGAAGTCTTCATTGGCCGGGTTGATCTCAATCA
The DNA here is from genome assembly GCF_001635175.1 of Alcanivorax sp. HI0083. NCBI lineage: Bacteria > Pseudomonadati > Pseudomonadota > Gammaproteobacteria > Oceanospirillales > Alcanivoracaceae > Alcanivorax > Alcanivorax sp. HI0083. Next base: position 1,292 of record NZ_LWFX01000293.1, read on the forward strand.
CCTCGGCGCCCTTCTCGCGGGCTTCGCTGACGTAGCCTTGCAGCCGTTTGAGCTGGCGCTCGTTAACGATGGCCGTGTAGTCC
>NZ_LWFX01000294.1:0-1082 GCF_001635175.1 Alcanivorax sp. HI0083
TGTAATCGAAGAACAAAGGTTCCGCCCGTGGATGTCCCAACCCGCGCTTGCAGACTTCCAGCAATTCGATGGTGGTAATGGAGGGGTGCCCCATACCTTCGCGCCACCAGTCCGTGGGCATATCCACAAACCGGGCGGCCTGGGTTTCATCCAGGGCATCATGGTTGGCCCGGCGGGAATAGTAGATAAACGCGGCCAGATTCACGGACACCGACCAGAACACACCATGGGTTAGAGGCTCCAGCCCTTCGATGCCGAACATGGCATGGGGACGTAGCAGGCCCAGGCCGAACAGCCCCTGGGTATTGAGCACGGTCACCCACTCCACGGGCAGAATCACCGGCGCCAGCAGGCAGTAAAACCACACCACAAACCCCAGCGCCAGGCCGATGAACGCCCCCTGCTTATGGCCATTGCGCCAGTACAGGGCACCGATCAGTGATGGCGCGAACTGGGCCACGGCGGCAAACGACAGCAGCCCGATACTGGCAAGGCCGTCGAACCGGTCGATCAGCGTATGGAAGGCAAACGCCAGCCCCAGCAACACCAGAATGCTGGCCCGGCGCAGAAAGCGCAGTTGCGTGCTGAGATCCGGCAGCTGATCCTTTTCATTGAGCCGCGACTGCAACCACATGGGCAGCAGCACTTCGTTGGTCAACATAATGGCCAGCGCCATGGTGGAGACAATCACCATGCCAGTGGCCGCCGCAATCCCGCCAATAAACGACAGCATCAGCATGCCGTGATTGGCCTGGGCCATGGGCAACGACAACATGTAAGTGTCTGCATGACCGATCAGGTAGGGCTGGGTAATCACGCCGGCAATCACGATCGGCAGAACAAAAATCGCAAACAGCGCCAGGTAAAACGGAAACAACCAGCGCGTGGTGCGCAAATGGCGCAGGTCATTGTTTTCTACCACACCGGCATGGAACTGACGGGGCAGACAGAGAATCGCCACCATGGAAAGCAATAATGAAGTGACGAAACTTTGCGAAAACAGGGTCGGTTCAAAACTCTGCATGACATCGCTGCGCTCGCTCAGCTGCTGCCACATATCCACCGGGCCATCAAAAATGGCA
>NZ_LWFX01000295.1:0-1213 GCF_001635175.1 Alcanivorax sp. HI0083
ATCAGCTTGGCCGCCACCCGGCGGTCCCAACGGGTCATCAACACAATCAGCGAACCGCCATAGATGGGCGAATTCATGGAGCCCTGCATGCCGGTCACATGAAAATACGGCAGCGTGGCCAGGGTGACAGACTCGGTGGTGCCATGGCTCCAGACGGCCCCCTGCACACAGGTGGCCATCACCGACGCATGGGTATGCATACAACCTTTAGGCGCACCGGTTGTGCCCGAGCTGTACGGAAACACGGCAAGATCATCCGGCCCCACCAGCAATTCACTGGGCTGTTTGGCGGCCGCGATAACGTCCTTCCAGGCCAGGTGTGCCGGGTCCGCCAGGGCAGCAGCAGGCGCCTCCACTTCCGGTGGCAGGGGCAAGTCCGTGTCACGGACGATGTAATCGCTGTAAGCCGCCACAATCAGGTGGCGCAGATTCACCTTGCCCACCACAGGCGCAATCGCCGCCAGCAACTCCTGACCGCAAATCGCCACAGACGCTTCGGTATCTTCCAGGTAGTGCTCCAACTCCGCCGCCCGGTTCATGGGGTTCACCGGCACCACAATGGCGTTGGCACGAAGGATTGCGTAGTAGCTGATAATGAACTGGGGGGCGTTCTGCATGAACAGCAGCACCCGGTCGCCCTTTTCCACCCCCAGTGATTGCAGGTAGCCCGCCAGGGCATCCGCCTGCTGCTTCAACTGGGCAAACGTGAGGGGGCTGTCGTAATAGTTGATCGCGTCCCGTTGCGGGTAACGCAATGCAGACACCTCCAGATTGGTATAGAGGCTGGTCTGCGGCAGGCTCAGATGCTTGGGCATATTCTCTGGCCAGACCGCATGATGCCGATCAGACATGTCTTACTCTCCCGAACTGCAGCCCTCGCAGAGCTGCTTTTATTGTTGATACCCGGAAACCGCCGGATAAAACCGATAAGACCGGGCTAGCGCAGCCTGCTCATCGGTGAATACAAAGTGTTGACTCGCCGGTCAATCTGACACGCCCCAAAGGGGGCGTCAATACTATTTTGGAACTACGTTTTGTTTTTTGAAAACAAATATCGCAGGGAGGGAAAATCAGGAAAGGCAAGCCGGGGACCAAGAACATACCACTGAGTATGCCGCATGCACACACCGGCCATCAGAAATTCGGACAGGTATTTTATTGCAGGAAACGGGCGCCAGCCCGCTAGGCTTGGGCCGTCAGCAAAGAGGGAGAG
>NZ_LWFX01000296.1:0-723 GCF_001635175.1 Alcanivorax sp. HI0083
GTATGGCGGGGTTGTTTCTCGGTTTTGCGGTCAATCGTGCCATGAGCCGCCGCGCGGGGCATACTCTGGCTTATCAGCCACGCCTGATGCCATCCGGGGACGATAGTTGTCAGGCTGTGGTGATTAAGCCTGCATCGCAATAAAAGGCCGCGAAAAGGCCTGATAAAAGGAGACTTCAATGCGACGAGGATATCGTTTCGCAGCAGTGTGGCTTGTAATCCTGAGTGCCGTACTGGCGGCATGCTCCGACCCTTCTTCTGAACCTTCAGCCCAGCGCGGTGAGCCTTTGGTGACCGGTCTGCCTGATTTCACTCGCCTGGTCGAAAAGGAAGGTCCGGCGGTGGTGAATATCAGCACCGTGACGCACCGGGATGAGTCCTCTGCCGCAGATCAGCTCAAGCAGCTGCCTGAATTTTTCCAGCATTTTTTCGAACAGTTCGGTGGTGAAGGTGAAATACCGTCGTTGCCGGAGCAGGAAGATACCCGCTCATTGGGCTCGGGTTTTATCATTTCCGCAGATGGTTACGTGCTGACCAATAACCATGTGGTGGCGGAAGCCGATGAGATCATGGTGCGCCTGCAGGATCGCCGTGAGCTGCCCGCCGAGTTGGTGGGGGCTGATGAACAGAGTGATCTGGCGTTGCTGAAAGTGGATGCCGGTGATCTGCCCGTGGTGGATATCGGCTCCTCTGCCGACCTGAAAGTGGGTGAATGGGTGCTGGC
>NZ_LWFX01000297.1:0-798 GCF_001635175.1 Alcanivorax sp. HI0083
GTAGACAGGCTATTTGCCAATAGCGACGCAGCCAATCCGATTGAGAACGGAGGGAAATCCATGTTGGTCAGGGCACTGATTGGATTGCTACTGCTCGCGAACCTGCCAGGCATCGCGCTGGCCGGCACTTCGACACCGATACAAACCCTCTCACTGCACCCCCCAGTGCAGTCCATGCCGCTCGCTCCCAACTTGCAAAGCTGGTGTGATGGTACCGGCGAAGCCAACCTGACCGACGCCCGCCAGGCTGACTACCAGCCGCTCAAGCGCCAACAAATCAGCTTTGGTTATCGGCGCGACGCCTGCTGGTTTCGCGTGCGCTTCGAAAACACTGGCGACGGGGAATTACCGCTGTGGCTACAGGTCGACTATGCCATCCTGGATGAAGTGGATTTTTTCTGGTCGACGACCGAGGCGTGCAATCAACCCATATGGGCGACACCTTGCCTTTTTCCAGCCGCCCCGTGCATATCCGCACTTTCACTCTCCCCTTCACGCTGTTACCGGATACCCCGCGCACCCTGTATCTGCGCGTCTACTCACTGACCAGCGCCATGACCGTACCGGTCAGCCTCGTCGGCCGAAATACATTCATCGAACAACAAAGCAGCAACGAATGGCTAATGGGAGGGTTTTACGGCATTGGCCTGGGGCTACTGTGCTACCACCTGGTGCTATGGCTGGGCGGACGTGAAAGAAACAGCCGCTTCTATGTTCTGCATCTGGCCTCATCCACACTCTATGTGGCTACCCTGCAGGGGGTTTTGCAGCAATTCTGGTTCGAATCCCAGGTATTAC
>NZ_LWFX01000298.1:0-5337 GCF_001635175.1 Alcanivorax sp. HI0083
AGGCTGGCCCGCACTCGTTGTTGCGCTTTTTCGATGGATGGACATATCTCGATCCCAGTTAGGGGACACCTTCAAAAGCGCGCCCTCTGTGCCCCGAATGGGGTATAGATTGCGAACCAGCCTGAAAGACTGAGTACACAAGGAGTTTTTCAGAGGTTCCCTAGCGGCGATACGGCCCGCGGCGGGCCTTGCGCGGTGGCTTGCTGCCGCTGCGCTGGTGGCGCAGGCGAGCACGGCCGTAAAGCCCGGTGTACTTCTTGCCCTTGAGTTCCACCTTGTCGATCAGCGCTTTCATTTGCTCCGGCTCCAGCTCCATCCAGCGCCCCTGACGCAACTGCGGAGGTAGCGTCAGGTCACCAAAGCGGATCCGCATCAGGCGAGCCACTTCCAGGTCCTGGGACTGAAACAGGCGACGCACTTCCCGGTACTTGCCGCCGGTCAGCGTGGCCTTGTACCAGTGGTTGGCGCCTTCTTCTGCGCCACCGGCATCCTCGATGCTATCGAATTTGGAAACACCATCCTCCAGCAACACACCATCAAGCATGGCCTGGCGCTTTTCCGGGGTCATGCCGCCCCGAACCCGCACCGCATATTCGCGCACAAAGCCGTTGGAGGGATGCATCAGGCGGTGGGCCAGTTCACCGTCGGTGGTGAACAGCATCATGCCAGTGGTATTGATATCCAGCCGGCCGACTTGCACCCAACGCATGCCTTGCAGGCGCGGCAGGTTATCGAACACCGTCGGGCGCCCTTCGGGGTCGTTGCGTGAGCACACTTCTCCGGGGGGCTTGTGGTACATAATGACCCGCTGAACGGTGTCTTCTTCGGCCTTCACTTTAATTATCCTGCCATCTACACGTAGGGTATCTTCACTGCCAACCCGGTCACCCAGGGTCGCTACAGTCCCATTGACCGAGACGCGACCGTCGCTGATCCAGGTTTCAAGCTCCCGGCGGGAGCCCAGCCCGGCACGGGCCAGGACTTTCTGTAATTTCTCACTCATGGGGCGTTCGGCTTTCCTCTGCGCTGTCGCTCGGTTCCTGCTCCTGATCAGAAGCATCATCTACCGCGACATCATCACTATCGTTTGCAGCGCCGTCCGGCTCAGTGGAGGCATCATCCGCCACCGCGTCATTGCCAACTGGGGCGGGCTCAGCGTCATTCTTGTCGCCGGGTTTACGGCGGAATTCCTGTTCAAAGCTGGCCAGTACGGAATCGACCTTGTCCATGCTCATTTGTGTAGAGTCGTCGATTTCCGGTTCCGGCTCAAAACCGGGGATGCTCCCCTGATCACCCGGCAGGCGCACTTCATGTTCGCCAAAGCCATCATCATCCACGTCACCTTCGGAGGCTTCGTCAGCATCGCCCTCACCCGCTCTGCTGGGCGGCACATCGGTCAGGGCCAGCTCCTCATTCAGCTTGTCCAGGTCGCGAATCTCGGCCAGCGACGGCAAGTCTTCCAGGCTCTTTAGATCAAAGTAGTCCAGAAACTGTTTGGTGGTGGCGAACATGGCCGGGCGGCCCGGCACGTCACGGTGCCCGACAACTCGAACCCAGTTTCGCTCCAGCAGGCTTTTGACGATATGGGAGCTTACCGAAACGCCACGAATTTCTTCGATCTCACCACGGGTAATCGGCTGACGATAGGCAATCAAGGCCAGGGTCTCGAGAATCGCCCGGCTATACCGGGGTGGCTTTTCCTGCCACAAGCGGCTCACCCAGGAGCCCAGCTCAGAGCGTGCCTGAAAGCGAAAGCCCGACGCCACTTCCTTGAGGAAAATGCCCCGACCTTCGTATTCGTCAGCCAACTGCTCAAGGTATTTGGACAAATCCTGCTTGCTGGGTCGATCTTCTTCATCGAACAAGGCCAGCATGCCGTCACGGTCCAGCGGCCCTTCGGCTACAAGAATGGCGGCTTCAATGATTCTTTTTATTTGCTCAGCGTCCACGCTTACCCCTTGGTTCCATCGTGAGCTTCGTCATCCACCGCATCGAGAGTGCCGGTATCACTTTCATAGGCATCCGATTCGGCATCGGGTTCATCCTCGAGCTCAAGGCCGGCTAAAAGATCTGACTCTTCCAATACCAGCGTTTTCGCCTTCACGTGAATAGGCGCAAAGGCTTCGGTCTGAACCAGTTCGATCAGTGACCCTTTCACTAGCTCCAGTGTGGCCAGGAACGTAACCACGACCCCGAGCTTGCCCTCTTCCGGGTTGAACAACTCGATAAAAGGCACGAATTCGCGCCCTTTCAGCTTGTCCAGCACGCTGGCCATGCGCTCGCGGGTGGACAGCTTTTCCCGTGATACCTGGTGGCTTTCAAACATGTCCGCACGATGCATGACTTCTTTCAGTGCCAGCAGTAACTCGCGCATATCCACATCCGGCTGCGCTTTCTCACGGGTGAATTCCGGGCGCTTGGCTTCGGCAGGAAAGACGTCTCGCTCCAGACGCGGCAGTTCATCAATATCTTCCGCCGCTTTCTTGAAACGCTCGTATTCCTGCAGGCGACGAATCAGCTCGGCGCGGGGGTCTTCACCGTCCTCTTCTTCGTCTTCCTTGGGTCGAGGCAGCAGCATGCGCGATTTAATTTCGCTGAGCATGGCCGCCATGACCAGGTATTCCGCCGCCAACTCGAAGTTCATGGCCTTCATCAGCTCCACGTACTCCATGTACTGGACCGTGATGGTGGCCACCGGAATATCGAGGATGTCGAGATTCTGGCGCTTGATCAGGTAGAGGAGCAGATCCAGCGGCCCTTCAAAGGCCTCAAGGAAGACTTCCAGGGCATCCGGCGGAATGTAGAGATCATCAGGCAGCTTGGTAATGGCCTTGCCATACACCAGACCAAACGGCATTTCCGACTGGCTCGGGTGCAGAGGCCCGAGCAGGCCTGCTGGCTGCTTGGGTGCCGGATCTTCTGCCGTGTGCTCTACCGTTTCCGTCATGCTCTGCTCCGCCTAGCGGTAATTCAGGCCCATGGCTGCGCGCACTTCTTCCAGTGTGGCGCGGGCGGCTTCGCGTGCTTCCTCGCACCCTTCCGCCACAATGGTACGGACCAGGTCCGGATTGCGCAGGTGCTCTTCCGCACGCTTGCGAATGGGCTCCAACTCTTCCTGAACCGCTTCGATGATCGGCTTCTTGCAATCCAGACAGCCGATGCCGGCACTGGTGCAGCCTTCGCGCACCCACTGCCGGGTAGTGTCGTCAGAGTACACCATATGAAACTGCCATACCGGGCAGTTATCCGGGTTGCCGGCGTCGGTGCGGCGGACCCGGGCCGGGTCTGTGGGCATACGGCGAATTTTGTTGTCCACATCCGCGGGCTCTTCACGCATGCTGATGAAGTTGCCGTAGGATTTGGACATTTTCTGACCATCCAGCCCGGGCATTTTGGAGGCTTGTGTGAGTAGCGACTGAGGCTCAGGCAAAATGACCTTGCCCCCACCCTCCAGGTCGCCCAGCAGGCGCTCTTTGTCACCCAGGGTAATATTTTGTTGCCCGTCAACCAGCGCCCGCGCTGTTTCCAGCGCCGCTTCGTCGCCTTGCTCCTGATACTGGCGACGGTGGTTCAGGTAAATCTTGGATTGCTTCTTGCCCATCTTCTTGATGGCAGCGTCCACGGCTTCTTCAAAGCCCGGTTCGCGGCCATACAGATGGTTGAAGCGACGGGCGACTTCCCGGGTCAGCTCCACGTGCGCTACCTGATCTGCCCCCACCGGCACTTGACCGGCCCGATAGGCGAGAATATCGGCAGACTGCAGCAGCGGGTAACCCAGAAAGCCGTAGGTGCTCAGATCTTTCTCGCGCAGCTTTTCCTGCTGATCTTTATAGGTAGGCACCCGTTCCAGCCAGGACAGCGGTGTCATCATGGACAGCAGCAGATGCAGCTCGGCGTGCTCTGGCACCTGGCTCTGGATAAACAGCGTGGCCGAACCCGGATTCACCCCGGCGGCAAGCCAGTCGATCACCAGGTCCCAGACATGCTGCTCAATCTTGTGCGGGTTTTCGTATTCAGTGGTGAGTCCGTGCCAGTCTGCGACAAAGAAGAAACACTCAAACTCATGCTGCAGACGCGCCCAATTTTTCAGCACGCCATGGTAGTGCCCCAGATGCAGGCGGCCAGTGGCGCGCATGCCGGAAACAACTCGCTGGGAGGGAACCACGGAACTCAAAGCCAACTCCTTATACCCTGTAGGTGGCATTCCAGGGGGAACGCTGCGGGGAAAGCCCGCGATTATACGGCGAACCGCGCCGTGAGGGACAGCGACTTGTCAGTGTCTGGTCAAACCCTGAGCAAATCCCTGCAATTTGACTAATAGATGGCGTCGACTGGACCTGCGCCTTCACGCACCACCACCGGTCCCTCCCCTTCAGACAGGGAGATGACGGTGGTTTCCAGGGTGCCGCAAAAGCCCCCGTCGATCACCAGGTCCACGTGATTTTCCAGAAAATCGCGCACGTCTTGCGGGTCGGTGAGCGGAAACTCATCGTTGGGCAGGTGACAAGTCGACGTCATTATCGGTTCACCGTGCTCGGCCAGCAGCGCCTGACAGATGGCATGGTCAGGGACTCGAATACCGATGGTGCGCTTTTTGGGGTGCATCAGCCGGCGTGGCACTTCGGTGGTGCCCTGTAAAATGAAGGTATAGGGTCCTGGGGTGTGCGCCTTGAGCAGGCGGTAATCCGGGTTGTCCACCTTGGCATACACCGCCAGCGCAGAGAGGTCGTGGCAGAGCAGCGTAAATTCGTGCTTTTTGTCCAGTTGGCGCAGGCGAATCAGGCGATCCAGAGCGGCCTTTTCACCAATGCCACATCCCAGCGCGTAGGTGGTATCCGTGGGGTAGGCAATCAGCCCACCGTTACGAATGACGTCCACGGCCTGTCTAATCAGGCGGGGCTGGGGTGTTTCGGGATGGATGTAGATAACGTCGGTCATAACTTCAGTTGGTAGTTGATAATTAATAATTGACAGGTAACGTCAAAACATTGACGCAACCTATTGTTTTAGCTGCCAACTGTCCACTATCAATTGTCAGCTGGTTAGCCTCCCTTCCCACACCGGCCTGGCGCCTTTGGGCACCGGCGGCAATCGCCCCAACGCCAGCCATTTCTGCTCCGGCGAATGGAAATCCGATCCGGCGGACACCTGCAGATCAAAGTGTTGCCAGCATTCATCCAGCAACGCGGTCTGTTGCGGGGAGAGCCCGGGCATGGCCACTTCCAGGCCGTCGCCGCCGGCTTCCTTGAAATGGGCAAGAAACTGGCGCAGTTTCTTGCGCGTCATCCCGTAGGCCTGCGGATGAGCCAGTACCGCGGTGCCGCCGGCAGCATGAAT
>NZ_LWFX01000299.1:0-1085 GCF_001635175.1 Alcanivorax sp. HI0083
GAGGATAACCATTCCGCCACGGAACGGTTTGCAACAGTCAGAGAAGGTTTATCCATTGTGCACCCGGTTATTGTTATACCGCCGTAAAAGCGAAAGAAAGAAAACGCTTGGGGTTTCAGCGCTTTATTCTCTGCATTCTAGGCCAGTGTAAACAGCTTGACTACCTGGCACCCGTGGAGGGGGTGACAGAATCTGAGTGGTTAGGGAAAAACGGGGCCAATTGGCCCCGTCCAGTTACCTGAAGCGTTTATTCAACAGGATTTACGCATTCCGCGCGGGATGGCTCATGCTTGCAGCGAATTTTGCGCAGCAGGCTCATCATGTCCTTGTTGTAGGTGCCCTCCTTGGTGAGGGCGATACGGGCATCACGCATCATTTCGTCGTAACGCAGTTTGTCTGCCTCAGGTATGCGCACCCACCACTTCTTGTTGACTTCGTTGTTGGCGTTCTCAATCACACGCATGGCGCGGTCAAACTGACCGAGCATGTATTTGCGCGATTGTGCTGCGAAGTCTGCGGGGAACTTGTCTTTTTTCAGAATCACTTGAGCCGTCAGCTGACCAAGTACGTAATCGATGATGCCGCCGTCAGGCTGCATGCCTTTATACAATTCCAGAGCAGAATAAGCTGCAATGGGGGCAAAACAGATATCCACGGAGCCGTTGTTGAAGCGACCGGAGAAGTTTGTGATGTCGGACATCACGGGGGACATGCCCACGCGGGACGCCATATTGGCCTGTGCCGTATCGTACTCAAGTACCGCGATGGATTTGCCGGACAGTTCGCCGACGGTATCGATGGTGCGGTCTTTTACGAACAGATAAGCCGCGCCCATTGGCGCAACGCCGCCCACTTCATAGGGCCCGGAAACCAGTTTTTCATTGATGGAGGGGTTGCCGCTGGCGAGTACGGTGATCACGGTGCGCATGGCGTCGTAGCTGGGGATCGCGCCAATGGAATCCATGCTGCCGGTGTAGCTGTTGAACTGACGGCCACGGATGCCGGTAAGGACGGCGGCATCACACTGCCCGGCCTTCAGGTCTTCGGAGGCAATTTTTTCATCGGTGTAGGGCTTGAGCTCAAGA
>NZ_LWFX01000300.1:0-212 GCF_001635175.1 Alcanivorax sp. HI0083
AAACCCAACTGATAGACCTCTGTGGAGCGAGCCCGGCTTGCCGCCGGTTTGCGGCTGACGACGCGCTTGAAACGGCTTTGCAGCGCTTTGCGGTAGTCTTCAAACCCCTCACCCTGGAATACCTTGACCAGAAACAGGCCATCCGGTTCCAGCACCCGCTCAGCCATATCCAGCGCCAACTCTGCCAGATACATGGCCCGCGGCTGATCTAC
>NZ_LWFX01000301.1:0-937 GCF_001635175.1 Alcanivorax sp. HI0083
CCAGCTGTGAAGCAACGCAATGGCTGGGCAGCACCGCCACACCCAGGCCGCCCACCACCATATCAATGGCACCGTGAATTGAGTTAATTTCCCCGGCATAGGTCAACGAATAGGCATTCAGGTTACAGCGCTCCGGCAGAGCATGCTTGAGCCAGCGATCATAGTAATACCCTGAGCCGGGATAATTGATGAACGCCTGCTCCAGTATCACGCTTTCACTGGGCCGCTTGCCATCAGGCGGGTCACGGCTTACCAGCACATATTCTTCCTGACAGAACAACCGGTATTCCAGCAGAGGGTGGTCATTTTTTTCCGTCACGAAACCAAAATCGGCCCGGTCATCCAGCACCATCTGCACCACGTCCTGGGTGGATGTGAGCGTAATTTTCAACTCGATATCCGGGTGCGCCAGGCGCCGCTCCAGCAACATGGGAAAATGCGGTGACATCAGACAACTGGGCGGCATGGCATAGGACACCAGCCCCACAATCCGGGTTTCCATGGCATGCACTTCATCCATGAACTGCTGGGTAGTGAGCATCTGATGCCGAATGTACTGGGTCAACGCATCGCCCGCATCGGTGAGCACCACCTTCTTGCCGATCCGCTTGAACAAGGTGACCCCAATCTGCTCTTCCAGCTTGGCAATATGCTGACTCACGCCAGATTGCGTCATGTGAGCCCGCGTGGCCGCATGGGTAAAACTGCGTGTTTCTGCCGCCGCCATAAAGGCCTTGAACAGGCGCGTGTCCAGCAGAGTGAAATCCCGGTTGGAAAAACCCATCAGCCAGCCTCCTCCGCCGGCGCGGGCACCGCGGGGCTGGTGGCGAACTGCAGATTCAGGCTATCACCTGCCTGCACATGGAGCCCGGCATAGCGAGCAAAGGGGGAAGGTGGCACAGAGCAAGGCACGGATTCGCTCAGCAACGCTCGTTCG
>NZ_LWFX01000302.1:0-1038 GCF_001635175.1 Alcanivorax sp. HI0083
GCACCGCTGTGTAGGAGTTCCCTTCCAGGGGACGAACCAAGCGCCAGCGCGGAGCTCACCCAAAGGGGTGGTAAGAAACCGCCGGTACACGGGCACAGCTCGACAGGAAATAGCACCGCTGTGTAGGAGTTCCCTTCCAGGGGACGAACCGAGCGACAGCGCGGAGATCACCCAAAGGGGTGGTAAGAAACCGCCGTTACATGGGCAAAGCTCGACAAGAAACAGCACGGCTGTGTAGGAGTTCCCTTCCAGGGGACGAACCAAGCGACAGCGCGAAGATCACCCAAAGGGGTGGTAAGAACCGCCGGTACACGGGCACAGCTCGACAGGAAATAGCGCCACTGTAGGAGTTCCCTTCCAGGGGACGAACCAAGCGCCAGCGCGGAGNTCNCCCAAAGGGGTGATAAGCAACAAGTGGCCCTTCCAGCGCGAAATGAAGGGTCGGTAGCCGGCGTTTACTCGCCAAGGCTCGAATTCGTCCCCTGGAAGGGAACTCCTACAAGGGGCCCCGAAAAAACGCCCAACAGAAAAACAGACAGCAGAGCAATAAAACATGGCAGAAAACGCAACAAACACAGCACGGCAGCCACAGTCGTCGTCCAGCATGGCTGACGAAATTGATCTGCAACGGCTCTGGGGCCTATTGGTCGACCATCGCTGGTTGATTATCGGCACCACCTTGATTGCGTTGTCACTGGGGGTGGCTTACGGCCTGCTGGCCACGCCCATCTACAAAGCCGATGCCTTGCTGCAAGTGGAAGACAAGCAGGGTGGCGTGCCCGGCTTTTCCGAACTGAACGAACTGTTCACCGAAGAATCCTCTGCCGATGCGGAGATCCAGATCATCCGTTCGCGGATGGTGCTGGGAGAAATCATCGACCAGTTGCAGCTGGATATTAAGGTCGAGCCTGACCGCTTTCCTTTAATTGGCAGCATCGGTGCGCCAGATCCTGCCCCTGAGTTCGCACCTCAACCTCTGTTTGCAGGTTACCGAGACAGCGAAACCTTTGTCACCATTAAAACCTTCCAGGTACCGGA
>NZ_LWFX01000303.1:0-969 GCF_001635175.1 Alcanivorax sp. HI0083
GGCGCTCAATGTCCTTGAGCTGCTGGAACTCGTCGGCACTGACCAGGGAAATGGCCTGGCCCGTGGCGCCGGCCCGGCCGGTGCGGCCGATACGGTGCACGTAATCCTCGGGGACATTGGGCAAGTCCACGTTGACCACCTGGGGTAGCTGTTCGATATCCAGGCCGCGGGCGGCGATGTCAGTGGCGACCAGCGCGCGCACCTTGCCGCTTTTGAAGTCGGCCAGGGCGCGAGTGCGGGCGTTCTGGCTTTTATTGCCGTGGATGGCGGCGGCTTCAATGCCGCTGGCTTCCAGTTGCTTGGCCAGCTTGTTGGCGCCGTGCTTGGTGCGGCTGAATACCAGCACCTGGAACCAGCCGTGCTCCTGAATCAGATGCGTGAGCAGGGCGGGTTTGCGCCTCTTGTCCACCGGGGCGATCCATTGGGTGACCAGTTCGGTGGTGGTGTTGCGCGGGCTGATATCCACTTCCACCGGGTCGTTGACCAGCCCTTTGGCCAGGGCACGAATTTCCGGCGAGAAGGTGGCAGAGAACATCAGGTTCTGACGTTTGGGCGGCAGTTTCGAGAGGATCTTGCGGATGTCGTGGATAAAGCCCATGTCCAGCATGCGGTCGGCTTCATCCAGGATCAGCACTTCCAGGTGATCGAACTTCACTGCGTTCTGCTGATACAGGTCCAGCAGGCGTCCCGGTGTGGCCACCAGCACATCGCAACCGCCACGCAGGCGCTGCATTTGCGGGTTGATCTTCACACCACCGAATACCACGCTGGACGTCAACGGCAGGTTCTTGCCGTAGGTGGAGACGCTTTCCGCCACCTGGGCGGCCAGCTCGCGGGTTGGCGTGAGCACCAGGGCGCGGACCTGATTGTTGCGGGCAGGCGTGCCGGTGCGCAGGCGTTCCAGAAGCGGCAGGGTAAAGCCGGCGGTTTTGCCGGTACCGGTCTGGGCGGCGGCCATCACATCACGGC
>NZ_LWFX01000304.1:0-754 GCF_001635175.1 Alcanivorax sp. HI0083
CGCGGCTGGATCACGGATGATTGGTAATCTGCAACGAGGGTCTTGCCCTGACGGATCAAGCTGCATAGAATTGCCACCCTCTTTAGGCACGTAGCTCAGTTGGTTAGAGCACCACCTTGACATGGTGGGGGTCGGTGGTTCGAATCCACTCGTGCCTACCAGATTCAGACGAGAAGGGCCTGTCGCAGTGATGCGACAGGCCCTTTTTCGTTTTCGCTCCTCCAGTATCGCGCCCGGTAGAATGCGAACGCCTCAAACAGGAGAACGTTGTAATGCCTGAAGCGGATTACCTGGGGGCTGCCCGGCCAGGACTGACGCTGTATCTGCCTCACCGGCCTCTGGGGATGGTCCCGGATGCTGCCGCGCTGGTGGCGGCCAACTCCAATCACTGGCGAAAGATCCTGAATCTGCTGGCCAAGGTGGCGTGCCCGGTGGCGGAGGATTGGCGGCGCTACCGGGATCAAGTGCTGTTTAAGGAGACGGCGCTGTGTTTTGCACCGGTGTTGGCTCAGGGGCCTTGCTGGCACTGGATCGGTGGCAAGGAAAACCTGCTGCGTTTTAGCGGTTTGCGGCACGGTGCCCGGCCGTTGCATGGCGCCCCGGAGATTGCTGTGGACCCGCAAAAACGGCTGCTGCTGACGCCTTACCCGGATTATCGCCAGCTCAGCAATGCCCGTGTAGAGCAGGTGCGCGGGGCTCTGCGCGAGCACCATTTCTACCCTGGTGTTGCATGAGCCTGCCTTATTTTCTGGGG
>NZ_LWFX01000305.1:0-1051 GCF_001635175.1 Alcanivorax sp. HI0083
TACGCTGACGAACCGGAGAAGAATCGCGCGGCATTTTTTGCAGCTGAAGCTGAGCATCCCACTTCGCTTCAGGTTCTGCATTGGGATCCTGGATGATCGCCTTAAGCGCTGCGCGCTTGGCGGCAAAACGCTGAACCAGCTTAGCGCGTTTTGCTTCCCGGTTTTTCATGGATTCTTTAGCCATGACAAATCCTCTTAGCCCTTCAGCGGGAAGTTGAAGGCGCGCAGCAGCGCCCGTGCTTCGTCATCAGTCTTGGCTGAGGTGGTAATGGTAATATCCATACCACGCAGCTTGTCGACCTTGTCGAAATCGATCTCCGGGAACACGATCTGCTCACGCAGACCCATGGAGAAGTTGCCCCGGCCATCGAAGGATTTCGGGTTCAAACCACGGAAGTCACGGATTCGCGGAATGGCAACAGAAACCAGGCGCTCCAGAAATTCATACATTCTCTGGTTGCGCATGGTCACCTTGCAGCCAATCGGCCAACCTTCACGGATCTTAAAGCCTGCAACAGACTTGCGCGCGTTGGTTACCAGGGGCTTCTGGCCAGAAATGGCCGTCATGTCCGCCAAAGCACCTTCCATCGCTTTACGATCCGCAGAAGCTTCACCAACACCCATATTCAGGGTGATCTTGGTGATCTTCGGCACTTCCATGATATTACCGAGACCAAGCTCTTCTTTCAGCTTGGGCGCGATTTCGTCTTGATAAATCTTTTTCAGATCACTCATGGGTCACCTAACCTACAGCGTTTCGCCGTTGGACTTGAAGAAGCGAACTTTTTTGCCGTCTTCAAAACGGAAGCCCACACGATCCGCTTTCTGCGTCTTGGGGTTCCAGATGGCAACGTTAGAAGCGTTTAGCGATGCTTCCTGTTCTACGATGCCGCCTTGAGTACCGCGGTTAGGGTTGGCTTTAACATGCTTCTTGACCATGTTAACACCAGCAACGATGAGGCGACCGTTGTCCAGAACTTGCTGAACAGAGCCACGCTTACCTTTGTCCTTACCCGCAATTACGATGATTTCGTCATCACGCTTAATCTTG
>NZ_LWFX01000306.1:0-810 GCF_001635175.1 Alcanivorax sp. HI0083
AGAGTCGAGGCCAGCCCCAACACATTCGCCATCACCATCGCCACCAGCACAGCAACAGCCAGCGGCGCCCGGCGAAAGTCCGGGGGAGTGGAATCCTTTAATGGGCTCACCAGCATGAAATCGCGCCGATACTGATACTGCTCGACAAACTGCTGGCTGGTTTCCAGCAGCAAGGTATCCCCCACCTTTAAACTCTGCTCGCCCACCTTGCCGGGCACTCGCTTGCCATTTCGGCTGATACTCAAAATCGCCGCCTGGTAACGGGTCCGGAATCCGGTTTCCTTCACTGAACGACCAATACCGGGAAATTCCGGGCTAAGTACCACTTCCACGAGATGGCGCTGGTGGTTGTTCAGGCCCAATTTGTGAGCCCCACCATGGGCGGCCTGCAAGCCGTTGATACGTTGCAGCTCCCGCGCGCACTCTGGCACCCCGACAAACGCCAGCAGATCACCCTCCTGCAGCGTCATTTCCGGGCCAACCGCTGTGAACAGTCGCTCATCACGCTGAATGTCGGTCAGGAAGCCATGGGTCAGGTTCCGCAGCCCTGCATCCTGAATAGTCCGGCCCGCCAGCGGGCTACCTTTCGCCACCAGCATCTCCACGTGGTACTCACGGGCATCTTCCCACTGGGACGCCATACTCGCCCGGTTCGGCAGCAAAAAACGGCTAATCAGCAACATAAAGGCCGCGCCGCCGAGCAGCACCGGCACACCGACCCAGGCCACATCGAATATGCCGAACGCCGGCAACCCCTTTTCCTGCACCAAACCATCCACTACCAGATTGGTACTCGTGCCAATCAGCGTA
>NZ_LWFX01000307.1:0-968 GCF_001635175.1 Alcanivorax sp. HI0083
GCACCGCGGGTGCTGGTGTGTGTGCCGTGCAAATCCACCCAGGTGGAGCGCCGTGCCATCCAGGATTCTGCCTATGGTGCCGGTGCCCGTGATGTGTATTTGATCGAAGAGCCCATGGCCGCTGCTATCGGTGCTGGCCTGCCGGTGGAAGAAGCCCGCGGCTCCATGGTGGTGGATATCGGTGGTGGCACCACGGAAATCGCCCTGATTTCCCTCAATGGTGTGGTGTATTCCGAATCCGTACGTATTGGCGGCGACCGTTTCGACGAAGCGATCGTGGCGTTCGTGCGCAAGGAATATGGCTCGCTGATCGGTGAATCCACCGCTGAACGTATCAAGCACGAAATCGGTACGGCCTACCCGGGTGCTGAAATCCGTGAAATTGATGTGCGTGGCCGGAACCTGGCCGAAGGGGTGCCGCGCAGCTTCACCCTGAATTCCGAAGAAATTCTGGAAGCCCTGAAAGAGCCGCTGGCGGCTATCGTCAATGCGGTGAAGAACGCACTGGAAGCGTCTCCGCCGGAGCTGGCCTCGGATATTGCCGAGCGTGGTCTGGTGATTACCGGTGGTGGTGCCCTGTTGCGTGATATCGACCGTCTGCTCTCGGAAGAAACCGGCCTGCCGGTGATTGTTGCCGATGATCCATTGACCTGTGTGGCCCGGGGTGGCGGCAAGGCGCTGGAGCTGATGGACAGCCAAGGCTTTGACATGCTGGCCATGGGTTAACTCCCATGGTGGCCCCGGCCAAACCCTCCTACCGACTCATTATCGCGCTGGTGCTTGCCGTCATCATGATGGTGCTGGACCAGCGTACCCCTTGGGCTGCACCCCTGCGCCATGCACTGGGCTACCTGACGGCGCCCATTCATTATCTTGCCCACTTGCCGGTGGACAGTGGTGAGTGGCTGTCTGAGCAGACGCAAAGTCGCGGCACCCTGCTTGACGAAAATCGTCGCTTGCAACGCCAG
>NZ_LWFX01000308.1:0-822 GCF_001635175.1 Alcanivorax sp. HI0083
CGCCCCATGATGGCGGAGGTGGGGGTGAGCATTTCACGCATGCCCGGCCCACCGCGGGGGCCTTCATAGCGAATCACTACCACGTCGCCAGACACTACCGTGCCGTCGTTAATCCGTTGCTGGGCTTCTTCTTCCGAACCGAACACCCGTGCCGGGCCGGAAAAGTGGGTGCCTTCCTTGCCGGTGATCTTGGCCACCGCGCCGTCCGGGGCCAGGTTGCCATACAGAATGCGCAGGTGACTTTCCGCTTTCAGAGGCTCGGACAGGGGCGCAATAATCGACTGATCCAGGGGATAGGGCGCCACATCGGCCAGGTTTTCCGTCAGGGTTTGGCCGGTGACAGTCAGGCAGTCGCCGTGCAGCAGACCCGCCTCCAGCAAGATCTTCATCAGCGGCTGAATACCGCCAATGGCCACCAGTTCGCTCATCATGTAGTGGCCGCTGGGGCGCAGGTCCGCCAGCACCGGCACCCGCTTGCCGATCTCGGTAAAGTCATCCAGTGACAACGCCACATCGATGGTGCGGGCCATGGCGATCAGGTGCAGCACCGCATTGGTGGAGCCGCCCAGGGCAATCACCACGGTGATGGCATTCTCGAACGCCGCGCGGGTCATGATGTCGGACGGCTTGATCTCCTCTTCCAGCAGTTTCAATACAGCGGCGCCGGCCCGCACGCAGTCTTCCCGCTTTTCTTCGGACACCGCGTTCTGTGCGGAGCTGCCGGGCAGGCTCATGCCCAGTGCTTCGATGGCCGAGGCCATGGTGTTGGCGGTGTACATGCCGCCGCAGGAACCCGGGCCGGGGATGGCGGTTTCTTCAATC
>NZ_LWFX01000309.1:0-15381 GCF_001635175.1 Alcanivorax sp. HI0083
CCTGGCTGGAAGTGGGCGGGCAGCGTGTCGAAATGCCGGACTCGGCGGGACGCCCCGGGCCGCAGCTGACCTTCCGACTGGAGCGCGAGCGCAGCAATGGCTCCGTGGTGGCGCTGCCGTTGCAGGCGGGTGAAACGGTGACATTGCACTACGGCTTGCGGTTGTCGGCCGGTGCGGTGGACAGCGATGGCATCAACCGGGCCACGGCCCAGGCCAACACGGCTTCCGGGTTTACCTACCGTTCCAACCAGGACGAAGCCGAAGTGGAGATCCGCAACGAAGGCGTGCTGTCAGACAAGGCCATGCTGTTCGGTAAGGTCTATGTGGATGCGGACTGTAATAATCTGCAGAACGATGGTGAGTGGCCCATTGGTGGCGTGAAGCTGTATCTGCAGGACGGCACCTGGGTGATTACCGACGAGAACGGCCAGTACAGTGTTTACGGTCTGAACCCGGGTTTGCATACCATCAAGGTGGACCCGCTGACCTTGCCGGCCGGCGTCAAGCTCAAGCCCATCGACAATCGCCATGCGGCGGACCCGGAAAGCCGCTTTGTGGATTTGCGTTCCGGTGAATACCACCGTGCGGATTTTGCCGCCGTTTGCCCCACCGGCGATGAGGCGAAAGCGCTGGCGGAACAGCTTAAAGCCCGTAATGCATCCATGAACGGTGACTGGATGCTGGATGAAGCGGCGCGTTTTGATCCACTGCGTCAGCAAACTATCAATCCGGTTTTGCGTCAGGCCGACGGCAGCGGTGATTTGGGTAGCGGTGTCTATACCCAGACCGGGGATGACGGGCTCACTGATGCCTGGGAAAAAGTCTCCCAGTCTCAGGGTGAGAAAACCGACACGGCTGCGGTGCTGCCGGCCAACCCGGAAGCCACCATGCAGAACACCAAGGAAGCGGCTGCCAGCATTACCCGCGAACAGGCGGAGCAGGGCGCCTGGTTGTGGCCGCGTGGTGGCGTGAGCCGTGATGGTCGTTTTCAGGTGGTGGTGCGTGCGGGCGTGGATCCGGTCCTTAGCGTGAATGGCAAGGTGGTGGCCAAGGCGCAACTGGGTGAGCAGGTGGTCAACAAGCGTGAGCGCGCCCAGGTTGTCACCTGGTATGGCGTTGCCCTGGATGAAGGGGAAAACATGCTGCAAGTCAGCACCCGGGACATGTTCGGTAATCAGCGGGTGATGGCAGAAAAAACCGTGGTGCGCCCGGCGGCGCCGCAGTCCATTACCCTGGAAACCGAATCCGATACGCTGCCGGCAGACGGTGGACGCTCAACCCTGGGGGTGCGTGTTCGCCTCAATGATGCCAAAGGTAACCCGGCGCTGGGCAGTCACTTCGTGACACTGGAAACTGACCGTGGCCAGTGGCTGGAAGAGGATTTGCAAAGTGGTACGCCGGGCCACCAAATCAAACTGGTGGACGGGGTGGCACTGGCTCATCTGCGCAGTACGGAATACACCGGCCCGGTACGCTTGCGTGCGACTCTGGACCGTTTCAGTGACAGTATCCAGATTGAACAGATCGCGCCCCTGCGTCCCCTGTTGGCGACGGGTTTTTTACAGGTGCAAAGCCGCACCGGCAGGTTGCGTGATAACGGCAATGCGCCCACGGATGTGGCCGATGAATTTGACGATGGCGTGGATGGCCGGGCTGCCGTGTTCATGAAAGGTCAAGTCCGTGGTGATGCCCACCTGACACTGGCCTACGACACCGACAAGGATCTGGACACCGAAGACGAAGTGCGCCGTGACCTGAACCCGGCGGATTACTATCCGATCCCCGGCGATGCGTCTGTGCGAGGTTACGATGCCCGCAGCCGCAGCAAGTTGTATGCAAAACTGGAAAAGGACCGCAGCAGCATCATGTGGGGGGATTATCTCACCGACCCGCAGAATGATTTTTATGACCTGGGCCGCACTCAACGTACCCTGACCGGGTTGAATGGCGTCTACGATAACGGTCGTGCCCGTTTCCAGGTATTCGCTGCCCGCCCGGACATGGAGCAAGTAACCGAAGAGCTGCCGGGTAACGGTACGGCGTTGTTGTTCACCTTGAGTAACGATCCGGCCCGTGACAGCGAGACTGTGGAAATTATCGTTCGCGACCGTAACAACCCGGGGTTGGTTATCGAAACCACGCCGTTGACCCGTTACGTGGATTACTCGGTGAATTATTTCACCGGGGATATCCGCTTCCACGATGTGGTTCCTACGGTGGACGCCAACCTGAACCCGGTGTTTGTCCGCGTGAGCTATAACGTGGAAGGCGATGCCGAGGAATACAATGTCCTTGGCGCGCGCCTGAACTATGACCTGACCGATCAGCTGCAGCTGGGCGTTAGCCGCACCCAGGATGAACATGAAACCGAAGGTTTCGATCTGACCAGTGTTTCCGCGCAATACAAACTTGATGAAAACACCCGCATCAATGTGTCTTCTGGTTCCATGGCCCATGAAAACAATGATCCGGAAGGGCGCGCCTACAGTATTAATGGTGAGCGTCTGTGGGTAGATGGTTCGCGTACCGAATTGCGCTGGGCCCGTGCGGAGGCCGGGTTTGATAACCCGTCAGCGGGTATCAGTGCCGCCCGTGAAGAAATGCGTTTGGGCCACGAGCAGATGCTGGCCCGGGATTTTTCCGTGGAAGTGGAAGGTATCCGCTCCAAGCAACTGGACGGAGCGGAAGAGCAGAACAGCCTGGGCGTTATCGGGGAAAAGCGGATCGGTGCCACCGCCTTGCGCGGCGGTGTGCGCGGTATCGAGCAGAAGGATGTCCAGGGCAGTGAAGATTTCGGCACCTATATTCTTGGTGCTGACCGGGGCTTCAATCTGCTGGGCAAGCCCTTTCAGATTGGTGCGGAATACGAGCAGGCCTTCAACGATACCAGCCGCCGTCGTATCGCGGCCGATGCGGACATGCAGCTCACCGAGAAAACCAGTCTTTACAGCCGTTACGAGATCATCAACAGCCTGAATGGTATCAATACGCTGGACGATGATGTGGAAACACAGCAGTTCACCACAGGTGTGCGTTCTGCGATTACCCGCAATACCGATGTGTATTCCGAGTACCGTTTGCGCGGTGCCGTGGATGGCCGCGATGTGGCCGCAGCCAATGGTGTGAAGTCTGACATCGAGATCGAGCCGGGTCTGACTGTGTCGCCGTCCATGGAGTGGATTCAGACGCTGGACGGACAGACCAATCAGGATGCCACGGCCCTGTCCGTGGGCGCAGAAGACAAACGCAATGAAAACCGCCGGACTCTGGGGCGGGTGGAAACCCGCTTTGGCGATGATCGTGAGTACTACGGGCTGAGTGCGGCCAATATCTGGCGAGTGAATACAGACTGGTCTGCGGTGGTGCGTGATGACCTGCGCCTGCAGTATTTCGATACGGAAGCCAAGGAAGGCGACAACATTGTCACCCTGGGCATGGCCCGCCGTCCGCGTCGGGACAACCGCCACCACATGCTATTCATGTACAAATGGAAAGAAGAGTGGGGCGGCAGCGGTGGCAGCGACCGCACCGTGCATCTGTTCTCCACACACCATAACTATCAGGCCCATGATGACTGGATTTTCTCTGGTCGACTGGGCGCCAAATGGCAACAGACCGAGCTGGGCAATCTGGATGTGGACTCGGATGCCTATGTGGCGGATGGCCGGATTATCTGGGATATCACCCGCCGTTTTGATCTGGATCTGCATGGTGGTGCGATTACCACGGAAGGCGTTAAAGAGCGCCGTTACAGCTACGGGTTTACCGTCAATGCACTGGTGCGCCGTAATCTGCGCATGGGTGTGGGCTATAACTTCACCGGTTTCCGTGACGATGACCTGGACCCGGAAGGCTATAACGCGGAAGGCGTGTTTGTTGGCCTGGAATACAAATTCGATGAAGATGACCTGAGCTGGCTGGGCAGCAAAGCCGCCGGGCAGCGCAGTTATCTGGGAGAGGCGCGATGAATATGATGAAAGCGCGGCTGGCGTTATTGATCCTGGCGAGCATGGCAGTAATGACGGGATGTGCCAGCACCGAGTCACTGTATGCACAGTATGATGAGCTATGCCCGGTGGAAGCCCGGGTAACAAGCACCGGCCTGGTGACAGTCACCGGGATTGCGGCTGGCGGCGCAGGCCTGGTAGCAGGCGAAAGCCGCACCCAGGTTTGGGAGCCGGCGGTGTATTTCGGTTTTGACCAGAACGAGCTGGCTGACGCTGAAGTGCGCCGGCTGGAAAGCAATCTGGCGGTGCTGAAACAGTACCCGACCCTGCAGGTGAGCGTGCAGGCGTTTACCGATGAGAAAGGCGCGGCAAGTTATAACCAGAAACTGGCGGCTCGCCGCCTGGACCAGGTGGTGCAGTACCTGCGTGATGGGGGCATCAGCAATGGCCGCATCAAGCGTGTTGCTCTGGGCGAAGAGCTGCCTATTCTGCCTGACGCGAATAACGAACAGCGGGTCATCAATCGCCGTGTTGAGTTGATGCCGTTGGATGCGCAAAGTCGCCCGTTGGTGTTGCGGGCTGATTTTGCCCGCAGTGGTGGCGATGAATTCGTGCCGCCGGCGCCAGTGAAGTAAAGGGGAGTTGGGGTGAAGACACTGCAACGTACAGGGCTGATGGTGTTGCTGATGCTGGGAGCCAGTGTTCAGGCGGCCACACCGGCGGCAGGCACCGTGATCAAGAACCAGGCATCGGCGAGTTACCGGGCCTGCCTTGATGATGGCTGTACGGAGCAGGCGGAAGCACAGCGGGTGACCTCCAATCTGGTGCAGACGTTGGTGCAGAACGTGCCGGGCATTGAACTGGTCAGTGATCAGGGCAAACCAGCACTGCCAGGCGGGCTGGTCTATTTCTCCCATGTATTGACCAATACCGGTAATGGGCGCGACCAGTATCAGTTGTGTATTACCAATGTGGATAGCGACATTGATGCCTGGGCCGTTTACGCCGATGGCAACGGCGATGGCCAACCCGATGCGGGGGGCGCCTTGTTTACCCAGACAGACGCGGATGGCTGCTGGGATAGCCGGACCCCGGACATGATTTCCGGCGAAACGTTTTCGCTGGTGGTGGAAGCTGAATTGTCGGCTGGAACGGTGGCGGGCCAACAGCCGTCATTGCAGGTTCGTGCGCGCAGTGATGCGGATAACTCCCTGCTGGCTATCAATACGGATGAAGCGGATGTCATCGATGGCCCGGTGATTGAAGTGGTCAAGTCATTGAGCCAGCGGGAAGGCCGCTCCCCGGATGGGCCGATCACCGTCACCCTGGATTACCGTAACCCATCGGACCAGGCGGCCACCGATATCGTCATTGAAGATGTGCTGCCCACCGTTTCCGTGGATGGGGTGTCAGCAGGCATGACCTATGTGCCGGATTCCGCTCGCTGGACGTTTACCGGTAATACTCCACTCACGGACGACGGCGATGATGGCAATCAGGGCAATGCCCCTAACCTGATCCGTTATTGTGCCTACGATACGGATGCTGTCGAACCGGATTGTCAGGATCGGGTACGGGCGGTTGTTACGCAGTTGCCGCCGGGCGGTGTCGGCACCCTCACGTTCGATGTCACTCTTGATGCGGGCTTGAGCGCCGGTGACCGGGTTCGCAATACGGGCCGTTTCCGCTATTCCAACGAAGCCGGCGATACGGATTTCGGTACACCGTCTCCGTTCAGCACCAATGCCGTGAGCTATCAGGTTATTGACCGGGCGTTGGCCCCGGCTGTGGTGGCTAATAACAGCGAAAACGACAGCGTGACGGGTAGTGATGATGTAAGCGATACCGGTAACCGTGTCGAGATTGCCAGCGCCGGCCAGGGTGGCACTGTGCTGTTCAACAACGTGATCTGGAATACTGGCGATGGCGAAGACCGTTTCGATATCACTATCGATGCTGCCAACGACCGTTCCGGGGCGGCACTAAGCGACCCCTTCCCCCAGGGCACCGTCTTCCAGTTACTCAAGGCGGATGGCGCTACTCCGTTGGTGGATAGTGATGGCAACGGCGTGCCTGACACAGGCCCGATCCCGTTGGCCGATCAAGGCGGCCAATGTCCGGCCCGTTTTGTGCGTGATGCCGGAAATGGTGTGTGCGGTGTGCGGGTTGTCCTGCAGGCAATCCTGCCTCCCAATGCACTGGGCGGCCCTTTCCAGGTCACCAAGGTTGCCAGTTCAATCACCGATCCCCAGGTCCGCAATGCGGTGACCGATACGCTCATCAGCATTGTCACCAACAGTGTGGATCTCACTAATGATCAGCCGGTTAACGGTAGCGCTCCGGGTGAAGGGCCGGGGCCGGAGGCCTCGCCGGTACGCAGCTTGTCTGTGGCGCCGGGCAATCACGGTACCTTTGTGTTGTACGTGAATAACACCGGGCCGCGGCAGGACAGCTACGACTTGCATGCCAGCAACAGCAATTTCAATCCGGGGCAATTGCCTGCGGGGTGGAGCGTGACCTTCTACCGTGATGGTGGATCGGCAGATTGCAGCGCCAATGGCGTTGCCATTACCAATACCGGGCTGGTGCCGGCAGGTAGCCAGCGGCTGGTGTGTGCCCAGGTCACGGTGCCGGAATCGGCTAGCGGAGGCGATACCTTGCCGCTGTACCTGCGAGCCTTGTCGCCGACCAGTAATGCCGGTGACATCAAGCTGGATCAGGTGGTCGTAGTGGCGGGACCGGCACTTTCCCTGCAGCCGGACCAGACCGGGCAAGTGGCGCCGGGCAGCAGCGTGCTTTATAGCCATCAGCTCACCAACACCGGTAATGTGGATTTGACCAATGTGCTGCTCAGCGGCACGCCTGACAGCGCCAGTGACAATGGCTGGTCGATTACCCTCTACGAGGACAGCAACGGCAATGGGCAATGGGATACGGCGGATACCCTGATTGTCGATGGCACTCCTCTGCAGACTGCCGGGGCAGATGGTGTGCTTGCCGTGGGTGAGAGCCTGTCCGTGTTCGCCCGGGTTTTTGCCCCGGCCACGGCAGCGTACGGCATTACCAACCTCAAGACGCTCACTGTTACGGCACAAGGTGCCGGGCAGACGGTGACCGACACGGCGACGGATTCCACCACGACCAGCAATACCGATGTGGCCGTGACCAAAGAGCAGGCACTGGATGCCGACTGTGATGGCGTGCCGGATGGCCCGGGCAGTTGTACTGCGGATGGCTGTTTTGTCTATACCCGATTTACGGCAACACCTGGCGAGCAGTGCGTGATTTATCGCCTGACGGCAGCCAATACCGGGGCGCAGAGCATGTATGAAGTGACCATTAATGATCGCACCCAGCCGTTCACAACCATGCTGTCTTCCGCGACCCGTTGCCAGCTTCCCTCGGGGGATTGCAGCGCCGATGTGGTTGCACCTGCCGAAGCGGGTACCGGTGATGTGTCGGTCAATGTGGGCGAATTGAAAGCGGGTGAAACCGCCGTTCTTATTTTCGGGTTACGGGTGGAGTAAAACGATGCAGACAACCGAACCGAAAAAAAATAAAGGCAAACTGGTTGCAGGGTTGCTGGCAATGCAGGTTTTTATTGCCATGCTCTTTATCGGCTTGTGCCTGGTGAGTGGGGCCGCAGAAGCTATTAGTCTGCCGCTGAATGGTTCGCGGACAATTCTTAGCGGCAGTGACTGCTCTCAGGCGACATACCGGTTTGGTACATCCGCAAGCTACGACGGTCAGGCGCTGGATGTTCTGGTTCAGGTGCTGCAGGAAGACAATGATCAGGCCGGGAGCTTTCAGTGTCTGGGGGTGGAAGAGGGCGTGTTGTTTGCCAGTTTGCGAGACAAGGATAACGGCGAAAATATTGCCTACCAGGATTTGCGGTTAACGGTGGTTCGTCAGGGAACCACCACGCCTGTTGTTGTGGACCGGTTGATCGTTACCGGGTTCGATCTGGACAGTAACAACTCTAGCACGGGCAGTGATGACCTTTACTTCAACACCGGTGAAAAAACGCGTTCCTATGTGTCCGTTAACACGGATACCACCGTTTCTTCATCGGCGTCTGGCGGCTATAACACGCGCATAAAAGGGCGGGATACTGATTGCACCGACGGTGCCACAACCGTCGAGCCCGAGTGCCGTGCCAGTGTGGTGTTTTCGGAAACATCCAGTGCGTCTTTTCGGGTTCAGAATGATAATGCGTACGGAACAGAAAGCTCGTCGAGTACCGCCCGGCGTGTTTCCTATTTGTCTCTGCGTGTTGACGATTTCGATGATGTGGTGGACGGCAATACGGATTACGGCGATGCCCCTTCGCCCTATGTGGCTGCCCGACAGGCTGTAAGCAGTTTTCTGGGTTTAGGTGCCGGTCTGGTGCCAGACCATGAAAGTGCGCAGCAAGCCAGTGCGGGCGCGGACGGTGATGACCTTGATGGGGCGGGGGGCGCGGTTGTCAACTTTGACGATGAAGATGGCGTTACCCTGGGCGGAAGCGCTCTGAATGATCAATCCATCTTTCCGGGGCAGCAAAGCGAACTGTCGGTGACCACATACGGTTCGGGTTACCTGAACGTCTGGTTCGACTGGAACCGGGATGGGGATTTCAGCGATGCCGGCGAGCGGATGGTATCCAATCGTCAGATCACCAATAACGGCGAAACATCCAGCGGCAATAATTCCTCCAATTTCGTTACGGTCACGCCGGTGACCATTAATGTGCCGGGTTCTGCTGCGTCCGGTGTGACCTATGCGCGTTTTAAATTTACCGAGTCAACAAATCCCGGGATAGGCAACAACGCGGGAAATGGTGAGGTGGAAGATTACCGCTTGAATGTCACGTCACAAACCTGTGATGCCGCAATCAGTGCGAACCTGTCGCTCAGTGGCAGTGCCACGCGAAATACCTCTAGTAATGAAATTACCCTGACCCAGGATAGTGGCAATCAGTCCGGCTCTGCCTGGTCACAGAATCGCATTAGTCTGCTTTCCCCCTTTACGGTGGAGTTTTCCATCTATCTGGGTACTAAAGACGCCAGTGGTGCGGATGGTATTGCCTTTGCTTTCCAGAATGATGAGGACGGCAGCAGTGCGACCGGTGTGTTTGGTGGCGCCTTGGGGGTGGGTGGCTTGGATCCTGCTGTGGCGGTGGAATTCGATACGTACAGCAACGGTGGGGGTTACGGTGATATTGCCAATGATCATACGGTTATTTATGACCCGGTAAATTATACCGATTCCAGTGGCGGCGGAAGCTTGCTGAGCCCAGTGGTGGACCTGGGAAATATTGAGGACGGAGGCTGGCATACGGTATCGCTGGATTGGGATCCGGTATCCAATCAACTGCAGTACCGTTTTGACGGTGCACTGGTGGCTGTGGTGAATCGCGATTTTACCACTCTGGATTTTGCCGGTGACCCGAATGTGTTCTTCGGTTTTACCGGTTCCACCGGGGGCTCCAGCAACCTGCAGAAAGTCTGTGTGATCGATGCCCCTCCCCAGGTATTGGTTGACTATGGTGAT
The DNA here is from genome assembly GCF_001635175.1 of Alcanivorax sp. HI0083. Lineage (NCBI taxonomy): Bacteria > Pseudomonadati > Pseudomonadota > Gammaproteobacteria > Oceanospirillales > Alcanivoracaceae > Alcanivorax > Alcanivorax sp. HI0083. The sequence goes on from NZ_LWFX01000309.1 coordinate 9,480, forward strand.
GCGCCTGCCAGTTACCAGAGCCCGTCTCATATTCTGGTGGATGGCATTCACCTTGGCGTTGATGTGTCAGAGGATGTGGGCGGGTACGCCGATCCCAATGCCAATGCAGACACCTTTGATGACGGTGTAACTTTCCCCTCTGTGCTGCCGAGTATCGATCCGATTACAGTGGCTGTGGAGGGGGCTGGAGGGTACCTGCAAGCCTGGGTGGACTGGAATCAGGATGGGGACTTTGATGACCCCGGGGAGCAGATTGCCGAGGACCTTCAGGACACCGATGGCGATGGGCTGATAGATATCATAGCGAGTGCGGCAACGGGCACAGTGGACGCCAATGATGTGATCACCCGTTTCCGCTGGTCTACAACGCCCTCTATCGATCCCTATGAAGGGGCGGATGATGGCGAAGTGGAGGACTACCAGGTGTCTACCCGGGCGGTGGTGACCTGCCCGCAGGGGTCGGAGGCTACTGGCGGCGGCATTGCCAGTGGCGGTGCCGGTGATTTTCGCGATGCGATCTACTGGCTGGACTGGTCTTGCGGTGTCCGCAATAACTATCAGGTCGGGGAAATGATTCGCAAGAACTGGGTATTTGGCCCGGTGGAAATTCGCGCCACGCTGGACAACCTGACTGATACGGTCAATGTCTATAACACCGGCAGCTGGTCCGGCGATCGCCTGGATGATCTGTATCAGGGCGTGAACCCTATTGGGCTTTCCAATAATGCCAGTGGTGAGGCGCCGGAGTTTGATATTGATTGGCAGGTCTACCTCAATGGGCAGCGGGTCCCGGCTGACATTATTGCGGCTGATGCGGAAGATACGGATGAGAACGAAAGCCTGACCTGGGAAACCGATGGCCAGCCCTGGGAGATTTTTTCGGTGGCGCCGGCCTCTGATTTGAGGGTGCGCTTTGAAAATGGCAACCGGCGAATGGTGGTGACCACTGGGGATTTGGCGGTCAGCACGGGTACTTTGCTGGGCTTGACCGAAGACGCACGCCGCACATCACATATTGTTGATGGCGGCGGCTCCCAGGCAATGGCCTTTGGCGTTTTCCTACAGGTGGATCATGGCGATATTGCCGGCGGTTACCCGCAAAGCGGCGGCCACGTTTCGCGCAGGGATGCCACTGGTGGCAGCAAGCCCCAGACAGATACGGATGTGAATACGCTCACCGTAGCCACCTTGCAGCCTGCCGTTCCTTACCTGGGTGATATCGGTCCGGATCCGGAAGATGCCGACCAGAACTCGGCCAATGCGGATGCGGATGGCCCGGAAGAAGATGGCGTCAGTTTTTCCGCACTGATTCCCGGCGGTAACGCGGTGATCTCGATCACTCTGACAGAACAGACCGCAGGCACCAATTTCGTGCAGGGCTGGATCGACTGGAATCGGGATAACGATTTTGACGATGCCAGTGAACAGGTGGCGTTGAATGTGCGCGACAACGATGCCCAGGACAGTAACGCGGCTAACGGAGCCATCGATCTGAGTGTGTTTGTGCCACCGGGAGCCTTTATCGGTGATACCTATGCCCGCTTCCGTCTGTCCAGCACTCCGGATGTGGCTGCCGGTGGGCAGGTGGTATTCGATGGCGAGGTTGAGGATTACAAGGTCACCGTGGCCTCGGCCAATACGGCAGGTACTCTTTCCGGTTGGGTGTTTGAGGATAACGGCAGTGGTGCTATCGCTCACGATGGCAGTAAGGGGGCCGACGAGCCGGGCCTGGCCAATTTGTCGGTGCGGCTCTACCACGATGCTGATGGCAATGGTGTTTGCGAGCAAACGGATACGGTGCTGGCTGAGACGACCACGGATGGCGATGGGGCCTGGGCGTTGACCCCGCCGTTAGCGGACGTGGGGAAGGCTGCTTGCTTGCTGGTCCAGACTCCCAACGGCTATCAGTCCATCAGTGAAAGTGCAGGCTCCGGTGGTGCAAACCTTGCCGTCGGTGCTGGCGATGACGACACCATAACATTATCGGTGCCGCCCAGCGGCACCGTATGGAGTGACATCCTGTTTGGTGATGTGGGCCTGCCGGTTCTTGAACCGGATCGTCAGGGGGTGGTGGATGCGGGCAACAGCCTGTTCTACGACCACCGTTTTACCGCGCGCACCGCCGGAACGGTGGATTTCACTTTCGGGGCGCCCGACACCGTGCCCGCTGCCCCTGCCTGGACGGATACGCTCTATCGGGACAGTAACTGTAATGGTGTTCTGGATAGCGGGGAGGCCGCTCAGCCGGTGACCGGCGTTGCCGTGCAGGCCGGCGATAGCGTTTGCCTGTTGGTGAAAGTCTTTGCTCCGGCGGATGCGCCCCTGGATGCGCTGCACTCCCGGCCTTTGTTGGCGACTCAGGCGTTTACGGGGACCGGTTCGCAGGCGATGGTGCAAGTGCGCGATACCACCCGTCTTTCTGCAGGCAAGTTGCTGCTTGAAAAACAGGTGCGCAACATTGGTCCGGACGGTGTGCAGGGTACTGTGGATGATGTGGACAGCAATGACGGCACAGCCAATCAGGCTGCCCCTGGCGACGTGCTCCGTTACCGTTTGATCTTCACTAACCAGGGCGCCAAGGCGTTGACCGAGGTGACGGTGAACGATAGCACGCCCGCATTCAGTGGCCTGAATACGGCGGCGGCCTGCCCGGCGGCACTGCCGGACGATCTGTCCGGCTGTAGCCTGAGCACGCCGGATGGCAGCAACGGCCCGGGTTATGAGGGCGCCCTGCAGTGGCTGTTCTCCGGGCAGTTATTACCGGGGAATCAAGGGGTTGTCCGTTACGATGTGAGGGTGAATCCGTAGCGGATTTGGCTACGCTGATCCATCCGTCGGTAACCTATCTGCCACGGGGAGACCGTGGTAGAATGCCGCAACCGGGCGCGCAGGCTCCCGGTTTTTTTGTGGCTGTCTGGCAGGAACAATGGATTTCAGTTTATTGATCAAGGCGCTTTGTCTGGTGTTGATCATAGAAGGCCTTCCGCTGTTTCTGGCGCCTGTGCGTGCGCGCCAGGCAGCACTTCAGGTGGCGCGTCTGGATAGTCGCCTGCTGCGAATTATGGGGCTGGTGCTCATGGTATTGGGTGCGGGCCTGTTATTACTGATGCGGTCGTAAATGATGAATCAGGAAGAACAGTGGCTACTGCCCGACGGGGTAGAAGAAGTCCTCCCGGGTCGCGCCCGGGCCATCGAGCAGCTGCGTCGCCAGACGCTGGATCTGTATCAGCGCTGGGGTTATGAACTCGTATTCCCGCCGTTGATCGAGTTTATGGAATCCCTGCTGAACGGCGGTGGCCGAGATCTGGAGCGGGAAACCTTCAAGATTACCGACCAGCTCACCGGGCGCCTGATGGGTGTCCGTGCGGATATTACTCCGCAGGTGGCGCGTATGGATGCCCACAGTCTGCGCCGCAATGCCCCTTCCCGCCTATGTTACTGCTCCAGCGCCCTGCGTACCCGCCCGGTGGTGGCCGGTGGCACACGCCTGCCTTATCAGCTGGGCGTGGAGCTGTTCGGCCATTCCGGTGCCGACAGTGACCTGGAAGTGATCTCGCTGCTGCTGGAAACGCTGACGCTGTCAGGTGTGGACCAGCACGTGGTGCTGGATCTGGGGCACGTGGGGCTGTTCCGTGGCCTGCTCGACAGCTGTGATCTGAGCGACAGTGAGCAGAGCCAGCTGGAAGACATTTATGTCCGCAAGGCACGAGTAGAGCTGGACACCTTCATTGCCAGCCATGATATGCCTGCCGCTGCCGGTAAAGCCCTGGCAGCCTTGCCCTGGTTGGCGGGGGGCGTGGACGTGCTGGCCGAAGCGCGGGCGCTGCTGTCGCCTTTCCCGGGTGCTATGGCGGCACTGGATGAGCTGGCGGTGCTGGTCGATGTGCTGGGTGCCCGCGGTGTGCAATTGCACCTGGATCTGGGTGAGCTGCGCGGCTACCACTATCACACCGGTTGCGTGTTTGCCGCGTACCTGCCCGGTGAGAGTGAGCCGGTGGCCAAGGGCGGCCGTTACGATCACATTGGTGAAGTCTTTGGTCGGGCGCGGCCGGCCACCGGTTTCAGTGCAGATTTGAAGATGCTGGCGGAGCGGGCGGAATCTGCCGCGCTCACCGGTATTCTGGCGGAAGGTTCGCTGCAGGACGCCACCTTTGCGACCACCGTTGCTGCCCTGCGTGAGCAGGGTGAGCGCGTGGTGCTGGCCTTGCCCGGCGCCGATAATGACCCGGCCGAGCTGGGATGCCAGCGTCGCCTGGTCGCCCAGGCCGATGGCTGGGTTGTGACCGACCTTTAAACCGAATTTCCTTTTTCCTGAACAGATGGCAGCAAGCAATCATGGGTAAGAACGTAGTCATTCTCGGCACCCAGTGGGGTGATGAAGGCAAAGGCAAGATCGTCGATTTATTGACCGATCAGGCTTCACTGGTAGCCCGCTTTCAGGGCGGCCATAACGCCGGCCACACCCTGGTGATCGATGGCAAGAAAACGGTCCTGCACCTGATTCCATCAGGCATTCTGCGCGAAGATGTGCAGTGCCTGATTGGTAACGGCGTGGTGCTTTCCCTGGAGGCGCTGCTCAAGGAAATCGGTGGCCTGGAAGATCAGGGTGTGCCGGTACGCGAGCGTCTGCGTCTGTCGGCGGCCTGCCCGCTGATCCTGCCGGTACACGTGGCGCTGGATCAGGCCCGTGAAGCGGCCCGCGGCAACAAAAAAATCGGCACCACCGGCCGTGGCATTGGCCCTGCCTATGAAGACAAGGTGGCTCGCCGGGGGCTGCGCCTGGGTGATGTGTACCAGCGCGAGCTGTTTGCCGCCAAGCTGGGCGAAGTGATGGATTACCACAACTTCGTTCTGCGCAGCTATTACAATGCCGAGCCAGTGGATTTCCAGAAAACCCTGGATGAAACCCTGCAACTGGGCGAAGACGTGCGCAGCATGGTTACCGATGTGACTGCCGTGTTGCACGGTGCCCGCGAGCGTGGCGAGAACATCATGTTTGAAGGCGCCCAGGGCACCCTGCTGGATATCGACCACGGTACCTACCCGTACGTGACCAGCTCCAACACCACGGCCGGTGGTACTGCCACCGGTACCGGGTTCGGCCCGCTATACCTGGATTACGTGCTGGGTATCACCAAGGCCTACACCACCCGGGTGGGCAGCGGTCCGTTCCCCACGGAGCTGTTTGACGAAAATGGCCGTTACCTGGCCGAGAAAGGACACGAGTTCGGTTCCACCACTGGCCGCGCCCGTCGTTGCGGCTGGTTCGATGCGGTGGCGCTGAAGCGTTCCATCCAGATCAACTCCATTACCGGCCTGTGCCTGACCAAGCTGGACGTGCTGGACGGCCTGGAAGAAATCAACATCTGCGTAGGCTATCAGGATGCGGCCGGCAACTCGCTGGAGTGTGCCTGGGATGCGGACAGCTACGAAGAAGTGAAGCCGGTATACGAAAGCCTGCCGGGCTGGTCGGAGTCTACGTTGGGTGCCAAATCGGAAGATGATCTGCCGGCCAACGCCAAGGCTTACCTGCAGCGTATCGAGGAAGTCACCGGTGCGCCCATTGATATCATTTCTACTGGCCCGGACCGGGTGGAAACCATCATCAAGCGCCACCCGTTCTCCTGAGCCAGGTGCAAACGAAGAAGCGGCCCACGGGCCGCTTTTTTTATGTTTGTCACGGAATGGAGTGATGCGCCTGTTTCAGGCAGAGCCCATTGTCTGGCCTTGGCAACGGGAGCGTGCTGGATGTCCGACGCTGTGGTTTTGTGTTGAGTAAATTCTTCTTATCTCTGTGACAGTTTTGTCATAAAAAACCGCTTCACTGTTCGCCTCTGAAAACAATTCACGGGGAGAACACTCATGTACCGGATTCCGTTTGCCAAAACGGCACTGGCGACCA
>NZ_LWFX01000310.1:0-633 GCF_001635175.1 Alcanivorax sp. HI0083
CTCAAGCCAACCGCAAAGCGACAGCTATTTAATACCATTAAAAAGCACACTGGCATCCCGTTAGGCACTCTCAAAGAAGCAGAGCAAAGCATGGCGAACCACGATGTTGACGATGATCTTGCTCATGCATGTGCTTTAGCTTCTGAGATTGGCAGGGACAACGTTATTACCACCGCTGCTTCAGTAATGCGCTGGAGCGAGCGTGGATTCTGGCAGCAACAGGAGAGCAGAGCGGTCAGGCAGTGGGTGCAGGGCTATCTGTCAGATAATGGTGCAGATGTGCGCAAATCCGTTGTGGACAGTGTTACCGACCTGTTATTAACGGAAACCTACCAACCCGAGCTTGAGTTCAACCAAGGCCCAGCTGAATGTGTTAACTGCCCCAATGGTGAGCTGATGCTATCCGCTGATGGCTGGAAGTTGGAGCCTCACAACCGGGAACATTACCGCACTACTCAGGTGCCGGTGAAGTTCGACCCAAATGCAACAGCGCCTCGATTTCAGCAATTCCTGGCCGAAGTGTTTAAGGGTGACGATGACGTCGAACAGAAGGTGCAGGCTTTGCTTGAGGCAATTGGCTACTCGCTGATGGCGCACTGCAACTATGAGTTGTTTGTAATTCTTGTAGGCGGC
>NZ_LWFX01000311.1:0-813 GCF_001635175.1 Alcanivorax sp. HI0083
CACCGAGCTAAACTGATAACGGTACATGCGCACCAGATGGTAAAGCTCACCAATCAGCATCTGGCTGAGGGTCCCGTTGTGGCTGCCCTGGATAATGCGGTAATGGAAATCCAGGTCGCCCTCTCGCTGGAAATAGGCGGTGTCCTGTTGCAGATCCTGCTGCTGCTCATGCTGGGCCAGCACGTCATAGAGGCCGTTGACTTCCTCAGCGGACATTTGCTCAGCAGCCAACCGCGCCGCCATGCCTTCCAGCGCTTCGCGCACATGGTAGATTTCGATGAGGTCATCGAAGCTCAGGGAGGCAACACGAGTGCCCACATGGACAACACGCTCTAACAGCTTGCGGGATTCGAGGCGACGGATGGCTTCGCGGAGCGGGCCACGGCTGACACCGTAGCGCCCTGCCAGCTCGGTTTCGCTGACTTTGGAGCCGGGCGGAATCTCGCCACGCACAATATCGTCCTGCAAGCGGGCGAAAACCCGATCAGCCAGGGTACGTGCAGATTCCGGTGCAGTGACAGACATAAAAAAGCCCGATTGTTGACAATTTCAACGACCGGGCTGGACTTTACGCCCTAACAATAGGGACTTCAAGGGCAATTGTTGACAATGCCTGACTTAAACCATCAAGGCACCAGTGGATCGCAGCCACCGCCGGGGGCGCCGGCAAAGAACTGCACGGCGCCACGCCCAATGGAAAACAGGAAGGCTTGCTGATCATCGCTAAGCGTTTCACCTTCCGCAAGCGCCTCCCGCCATTCCTTCGACTGGATAACGGGGTAGAAATCATCAACCCAGGCAGCACGGACCTTG
>NZ_LWFX01000312.1:0-848 GCF_001635175.1 Alcanivorax sp. HI0083
AGCGGAACGGGTGGAGATGGTGCGCACTTCCTGCTCGTTAGGGATACGCAGAACGGTGCCTTCACGCACCAGGTTCACGTTGTTATTGATGAACGCATCCGGGTTCATCTCCTGAATCGCCACCAGCATCTGTTGCACCGACACACTGTTCGAGGGGCGATTATTCAGGGCGATTTGCCACATGGTGTCACTGGAACGCACGGTATAACTGTTGCGCGGGCTGTTATCGGCTACTGCCGGTGCAGACTGAACCTGCTGAGGCTCCGGTTCGATGGCGGGCTCAGGCGCTCTGTCAGGCTGGGATGTTGTCGCGGCTGCGGGCGCCGGCGCAGGAGTAGGCTCGCTGCGAGTCACTGGCTGCGGCACGCGACTGATGGTCGGCGCAGCGGTTACGGTGCTATCGGCAAAGCTGGGCGGGTCCAGCAATACCGTATATTCACGCATCAGGCGGCCGGTGGGCCACAGGAATTCAACCAGGAAGTTCAGGTAAGGTTCACGCACCGGCTGGTCCGTAGAAATATGCAGCTGGGCCTTGTCACCCTCCTGAAGCTCTACAGAAAATTCCAGACGATTGAGGAAATAGCTGCGATCAACGCCAGCAGCATCGAATTCTGACTGGGGCGCCAGATTCACCAGAATCTCCTCTGCTGACAGGTCGCCGACCTCGTGCAGAGAAACATCCATATCCAGGGGCTGGTTCAAATAGGAATTAAGCTGGTATTCCCCTACCCCCAATGCTGCCGCTACGCCAGGCGCCATCATCGCCACAGCTGTTAAGCCAAACCCAAGTTTTCGAAGCATGGTCGAACCCTTTATTTATTATGTTTCCCGCGCTCAGCCCGATCCCG
>NZ_LWFX01000313.1:0-1060 GCF_001635175.1 Alcanivorax sp. HI0083
GGCGCCGATGGCGCGCAGGTAGTAGGTGGTTTTCAGTCCCAGCAACCAGGCCATCTTGTAGGTCACGTCCAGCTTTTTGCCGTTCGCTTCGGCGATGTACAGGTTCAGGGATTGAGCCTGGTCGATCCATTTCTGGCGACGGCTTGCGGCTTCCACCAACCAGCGCGGCTCCACTTCAAAGGCGGTGCGGAACTGTTCTTTCAGGTCTGCCGGAATCCGTTCGATGGGCTGCGCGGAGCCATCGTAGTATTTCAGGTCGTTGACCATCACGTTGTCCCACAGGCCGCGCTCTTTCAGGGCGCTGACCAGGTACGGGTTGACCACGGTGAACTCGCCGGACAGGTTCGATTTCACGTACAGGTTCTGGTACGTGGGCTCGATGGACTGGGAGACCCCGGTAATGTTGGCGATGGTCGCGGTAGGAGCGATGGCCATGACGTTGGAGTTACGCATGCCTTTCTTGGCCATGGCGCGCACGCTGTCCCAATCCAGAGTCTGGCTGCGATCGACTTTGCAGTAGTCCTCGCCACGCTGTTTGACCAGGATCTCGATGGAGTCGATGGGCAGTACCCCCTGGCTCCACAGGGAACCGTCGAAGGTCTGGTAGGCGCCGCGCTCTTCGGCCAGTTTGGCGGAGGCCTGGATGGCGTAGTAGCTCACCGCTTCCATGGAGTTGTCGGCAAACTGTACGGCGCCTTCGGAGGCGTAGCTGATGCCTTGCTTATACAGGGCGTCCTGGAAGCCCATGATGCCCAGGCCCACCGGGCGGTGCTTCATGTTGGAACGCTCCGCCTGGGGCACGCTGTAGTAGTTGATGTCGATCACGTTATCGAGCATGCGCACGGCGGTGTTGATGGTGCCTTGCAGCTTCTCGATATCCAGGCCGTTTTCGTCCACGTGCTGGGCCAGGTTCACGGAACCCAGGTTACACACGGCGATTTCTTCCTGGTTGGTGTTCAGGGTGATCTCGGTGCACAGGTTGGAGGAGTGCACCACGCCCACGTGCTGCTGCGGGCTGCGCAGGTTGCACGGATCCTTGAAGGTGAACCAGGGGTGGCCT
>NZ_LWFX01000314.1:0-855 GCF_001635175.1 Alcanivorax sp. HI0083
CCGGCAGGTGGTCACGGTAACGGTTGATGAGGCCGGTGTAACGGTCACGAAAAGGCATGGTTTTGGTCTCTGCTGCTAGTGTAAAGCCTCTAAGCCAGGCTCTGCGGTTCTTGAATGTGGTCACTTTAAACGGCGCGCCAGAAGCCAGATGCATGAAGCCGGACGCTCAAACAGCGACGTCCGGCATCGGGCGTCAAGCGTCCAGCGTCTCTACCCTGATACGCATTATATCGCTATCTACGGCCTCAAGGGCACCGATCTTGGCAAGTGCGGCGCTCATGTCACCTTCGCGCACCACGTGGGTCATCATCACGATGGGCACCAGGCCCTGGTCCACTTCACGCTGTACCAGTGCATCAATGCTGACATTGTTATCACTGAGGATGCGGGTCACGTCGGCCAGCACGCCGGTCTTGTCCTGCACATGCAGGCGCAGGTAGAAGCTGCAGGACACGTCATCGATGGTCAGAATCGGCTCATCGGACATCTGGTCGGTGTGGAAGCCCAGATACGGTACCCGCTCGTCATGGTCCACGGTCAGTGCGCGGCCCAGCTCAATGATGTCAGCCACGACAGCGGAAGCCGTCGGCTCGGCACCGGCGCCGGCGCCGTAGAACATGGTGGGACCCACCGCGTCGCCATCGATCATGATGGCGTTCATCACGCCATTGACGGCAGACAGCATGGTTTCCTTGGGAATCAGGGTCGGGTGCACACGCAGTTCGATGCCGTTGCCGGTGTCCTTGGCGATCCCCAGGTGTTTGATGCGGTATCCGAAATGCGCGGCGCTGGCCACGTCTTCGGTGGTAATCCGGCTGATCCCCTCGGTGTAGACCTTGGAAAACTGCAGTGGAA
>NZ_LWFX01000315.1:0-1039 GCF_001635175.1 Alcanivorax sp. HI0083
GCACTGTATCCGCAGGATCCGCCCCCCCTTCGATCTGATCCAGCGCATCCAGTAGCGCGGATGCCGTGCCCGGACTGAGCGCTTCGACATTGACATTCAATCCCAGCGACAGCGCAGCCAGAGGGGTAACCCCGGCGCCGGCAATCCCCTGGGGCAGCTGCATGTAGTCTGTCCAGAAACGCTGGTTACCGAAGGTTTCAAAGCGGAAAACGGTTTTCCCTTCAGCCACCGGGTCCTCTTCAATGACTACAGGGACTGGTCGGTCAATAAACTCTGTTGAGTCATCCCCACCACAGCCAGCAAGGATCAGCCCTGCCCCTGCAAGCAAGGCTGACTTTACCATGAGCGCCAGCGTGGCTGAGAAGTTGCCAGTAGAGGTTTTCAAACTGCGATGTTGTGATTGGCAAGGTGATGGAGCGGCGTCGCTGCCACCTTCTGGCGGACTGTTCTGTGCTGCCCTGGACTTCATACATTTCTCCCGGAGATGTGTACTGACGGGTCGATGCTGTGCCCCGGCTTGTGAGCGTCAGGTCAATCGCACAAAACCTTACAAAACATCACGCCCCTTGCTCATATGGATACTCAAAGAAGAAGGAGAAAGAATGCTGCGCCCTGGCGCTGAGCCCCTTATACTCTCCCGCCATGGGACGACGAACCAATCCGAAAACACAACGCATCAAAGGCATTACCGCCGTTACCGCACTGCGACTGATTGCCTGCCTGCCATTCGCACTCAATCGCTGGGCTGCCACCCTCCTTGGCAGGTTGATCGCCGCCTTCCCCACCGATGCTCGCCGGGTATCAGAAGTGAATCTGTCACTGTGTTACCCGGACCGGTCTGAACCTGAGCGGCGCAAGTTGGCTCGCGAATCACTGGTGGAAAGCATCAAGAACACCTTTGAAATTGCCCTGTTCTGGCGGCACCCCGACCAGGGACTGAAGCGTGTGGCCGCCGTTGACGGTGATGCCCCGCTCCGCCAGGCCGTGGTGGATGGCAAACCCATCATGATTTTGGCTCCCCACCTGGGATGCTGGGAGG
>NZ_LWFX01000316.1:0-831 GCF_001635175.1 Alcanivorax sp. HI0083
ACTGATTGGCTTGATCCTCGAATCCATCGTCGCAGGTGTAGCTTACGACGGAAATGAATACCGGATAGAACAAGCCCTCTCGAATGCCGAGTTCTGGTACATCACTCTGGCTCTCAACATCGCCTTGTCATTCTGGGATGAAAAGCGTCTGGAGCAATCCGGTATCGACACCAGCAAGTTCAAAGGAATCACCTGGCTGATCCCCGTTTACCTGTATCAAAGAGCCCAGGCCCTGAAGCACAACCTGGCCTACTTCATCGTCTGGTTGGTTTGCTTCGCGCTGATGCTCACGGTTTAACCACCGAGCCTATACCAGCGATATCGCGCCAACCCCATGAAGGCCTGTCACACATCGACAGGCCGCCTCCTATCAATATCAGAAGAGCCACCACAATGAAGACTCTATCTTTATTGCTGCCTGCCGCGTCCATCTTGCTGGCTGGATGCGCAGAGGAGCCCAACAGCACCTTCGAGGAAAGCATTAACGCCCTGTGTGTTGACCAGATCACGCTGGACGATCTGGAAAACCCAGATTTCTGCGACTGTGTATACACGAATGTCTTGGCTAGCTACTCCGTCACCGTAGGGGTACCACCGGATGACATCTCGTCGGGCGAGGCGCAATCAGCAGTTCAGCCCTTGGTCAGTGATGCCATTGCCACATGCAGAAATGGCTAACTCGCACCAACTCCCATTTATCGACCCTCCCCTTCAATTCATCCCATCATTCACAACATGGAGTTAATCATGAGAAAAATGACTTTCGCTGCGGCCTTGATGGCCATCTCCCTTTCCGGGTGCTCAGACCTCTCTGAAGTCATCGAAGTTGGC
>NZ_LWFX01000317.1:0-830 GCF_001635175.1 Alcanivorax sp. HI0083
ACTGGATTACCGGCCTCACGCTCGCCGTGATGTTGTTTGGCTGCCTGCTAAAACTCTGGCAACTGCGCAACGGTGGCCAGGGGCTGGCCGAGATGCTCGGCGCGCGCCATATCACCATGGACAGCACTGCTACTGGTGAAAAGCAGCTGATCAATGTGGTCGAGGAAATGAGCATCGCCTCGGGCATTCCTGCTCCCCAGCTCTATGTGCTGGACAAGGAAACCGCCATTAACGCCTTCGTGGCCGGGTTTCGACCCTCGGAAACCGTACTGGTGGTCACCCAGGGCACGCTCAATGAACTGAATCGGGATGAATTGCAGGGCGTCATCGCCCACGAATTCAGCCATATATTCAACGCCGACATGCGCCTTAATCTGCGCTTGCTGGCGGTATTGGCGGGCATTCTCGCGCTGGGCAAGGTAGGTGAGTACCTGATTCGCGGGCAACGCCGCTCCTCCTTCAGCCATTCTTCCAGCCGTTCATCATCCAACCGCAAGGGCGGTGGCGGGCTGATGTTTGCCGGCCTGGCCCTGATGGTGATCGGCTATGTGGGCCTGTTCTTCGGTCGTCTTATCAAGGCCGCCATTTCCCGGCAACGGGAACTGCTGGCCGACGCCTCTGCCGTGCAGTTCACCCGCAACCCGGCCGGGCTCGGCGGCGCGCTAATCAAAATACGCAACGGCGACGGCTCCCACCTGGCCACGCCCCACGCGGAAGACATGAGCCACATGTGCTTCGGGGAAACCCTTCACTTTCGCCTGCGCAACCTGCTGGGCACCCACCCACCGCTGGATGAGCGCCTGTCCGCCATAGGTAGCGACTGGGTGGCC
>NZ_LWFX01000318.1:0-955 GCF_001635175.1 Alcanivorax sp. HI0083
CCATGACCCAGTCGCCCAAGAATATTCAGTTGTTGCCGCTGGAAGCGGGTAGCGATGAAGAGCTGAAGCGTCACTGGGACTACATTTATGAGCCGGCCCCGAAAGAGCTCCTCGACGAACTGCTGGTGCGGTTCATTGAGTCTCAGGTGTATCAGGGTGTGGTTGAAAACAATGCCTGTGAGCAGGCAGCACGTATGATCGCCATGAAGGCCGCCAGCGATAATGCCGGTGACATCATTCGTGATCTGCAATTGGTGTACAACAAAGCACGCCAGGCTGCTATTACGCAGGAAATCTCCGAAATCGTTGGTGGTGCTGCTGCGGTTTAATCGTCAAGCAGATTAACGCGGCAAAAACGCAAGTTAAGAGGATGCAAGCATGAGTAGCGGTCGTATTGTTCAGATCATCGGTGCTGTGATCGACGTGGAATTCCCACGCGAAGCCGTACCGAAGGTATATGACGCCCTCTCCGTGGACGGTACTGAAACTACCCTGGAAGTTCAGCAGCAGCTGGGCGACGGCGTGGTACGTACTATCGCCATGGGCTCCACCGAAGGTCTCAAGCGCGGCCTTGGCGTGACTGATAACGGTGAACCGATTCAGGTTCCTGTGGGCACCAAGACTCTGGGCCGTATCATGGACGTGCTGGGTCGCCCGATTGATGAGGCTGGCCCCATCGGTGAAGACGAGCGTATGCCGATTCACCGCGCTGCGCCTACTTATGCGGATCAGGCAGCCACCAACGAACTGCTGGAAACCGGCATCAAGGTAATCGACCTGGTTTGTCCTTTCGCCAAAGGCGGTAAGGTTGGCCTGTTCGGTGGTGCGGGTGTAGGTAAAACCGTAAACATGATGGAGCTGATCCGGAACATCGCGATCGAGCACTCCGGTTTCTCCGTGTTTGCCGGTGTGGGTGAGCGTACTCGTGAGGGTAACGACTTCTACCACGAAATGA
>NZ_LWFX01000319.1:0-677 GCF_001635175.1 Alcanivorax sp. HI0083
GGGTATACGGTAATTCGGCCATCGTTATGTCGGTCCTCGACAGCAATCCGCACATCCACATAACCAAATGCATCGGCCAGTTGCCGGGCGTGCTCCCAGCTATTGGCCGGGTAGGGGTGGGAGGTCAGCTCAACAGTATCCCCGGTGCTGAAGGTATGGCGGAAACTGGCGCGATAAAATGGCATAGTAGACTCATCTATCGTGGTTATCGTGTGTGGCGGAGGCAGCACGGAATGTTCTGGGTTGCCGCAAGCTCAACAGCCACTCTAGGCGGTTGAACGGTTCCGCTGTGTCATCCACAAACCACTGTTTGAGTAAGATAAGTCTGAGGNTAAGGCCGATGATTCGGAGACGTAAGCGATGAATAGTATCCTGGTAACGGGCGGCGCGGGTTACATCGGTTCTCATACCGTTTTATTGTTGTTGGAAGCTGGGCACCAAGTGGTGGTGCTGGATAATCTAAGCAATAGCAGTCGTGAGAGCCTGATTCGTGTTGAGCGGCTTACCGGCAAATCGGTAACCTTTGTAGAGGGGGATATTCGTGATGCCAGCTGTCTGGATGCCCTGTTCTCAGCCCATGATATTGCGGCAGTAATCCATTTTGCTGGCCTCAAGGCGGTGGGGGAATCTGTTGCCATGCCGCTTGCGTACTACGACTGTAACGTGACTGGAAGCCT
>NZ_LWFX01000320.1:0-6694 GCF_001635175.1 Alcanivorax sp. HI0083
GAGGGTTGGGAGCTGTTTTCTAACCACTAAACGAGAAAGTGGGTGGGTTATATCGGGGCAGACATTGCGAATGAGGGTTGATCTGAAAAAGGTAAACCCAGAGTTCTTGGNGTATGGACTAAGAACCGATGAAATCCAGAAAGAAATTGTAGGCGAATCAGTCGGCTCAACGCGCACCTCAATTAATACAACAATCCTAGAAAATCTTCAGGTGCCAGTCCCCCCTCTCCCCGAACAACAAAAAATAGCAGCCATCCTGTCCTCCGTCGATGACGTGATCGAAAAAACACGCGCACAGATCGACAAGCTGAAAGACCTGAAAACCGGCATGATGCAGGAGCTGTTGACCAAAGGCATTGGGCATACCGCGTTCAAGGATTCGCCGGTGGGGCGGATTCCGGAGGGGTGGGAAGTTGTTGGTTTAGAGTCCCTGTTGGCAAAAGTTGACTACCCTATGAGAAGTGGTCCGTTTGGCAGTTCTCTACTGAAGAGCGAGCTCGTTCAAAAAGGGATCCCTTATCTAGGGATTGATAACGTCCATGTTGAAAGGTTCGAGAATAAATTTCGGCGATTCGTATCAGAAGAAAAGTTTGAAGAACTCAAGCGGTACGCGGTCAGAGAAAAGGATGTAATGGTCACAATTATGGGAACTGTTGGCAGATGCTGCGTTGTTCCTGATGGCGTCGGCAGGGCTTTGTCTTCTAAGCATGTTTGGACAATGACCTTCGATCAAGAGTTATGTATTCCTGAGTTGATTTGCTGGCAAATAAATTATGCTAATTGGGTGCATGAGCAGTTCAAAAATGAGTCACAAGGAGGGGTGATGGATTCTATAAGCTCTAAAACCCTGAAGGGATTGCTCCTCCCGTTGCCTCCTATTTGCGAGCAACAGAAGATTGCTGAGGCACACGCAAGAATTTCTAGAGTCATATTGGGAAAGGCGGAAAAGCTATCCGCAACCACAAATCTCAAAAAATCCCTAATGCAAGACCTGCTCACCGGCAAGCTCAGAGTCAACGTCGATAACAAGGAGAACGCAGTCGCCTGATTGGCGTGACTGCCCGTTATGTTTCAGGATGAAGCCGAAAAAGTCGAAATTCCGGCCATTGCGCAGCTGACAACCGCTTTGGGGACGTAAACGTATGGACGCGCCCGCACAGATCGAAATTTACCAAAGCAGCGACCAAGGTCCCATTGAGGTGAGGCTGGAGCAGGACACCTTGTGGCTGTCTCAGGGCCAGATGGCAGAGCTGTTTGAGAAAGATGCCGATACCATCGGTTTACACCTGAAAAACATCTTCAAGGAAGGCGAACTGGATGCCGAGGCAACTACCGAGGAATCCTCGGTAGTTCGCCAAGAGGGCAAGCGGCAGGTACGCAGAAAGCTCAAGTTTTATAACCTGGACGCCATTATTTCCGTGGGGTATCGGGTGAACTCGAAAAAAGGTACCCAGTTTCGCATCTGGGCCACCCAGCGCCTAAAAGAACACCTCACCCGCGGCTACACCATCAACCAGCAGCGTTTTGAGCAAAACGCCCATGAACTGGAACAGGCCTTGGCGCTGGTGAAAAAAGCTGTGAAATCAACGGGGTTGGGGCTGGAAGAAGGGCGCGGGCTGGTGGAGATTGTCAGCCGCTATACGCAAACCTTCCTGTGGCTACAGCGCTACGACGAGGGTTTGCTGGAAGAACCCAGCGGTGAGGCGGGCGGTCAGCTGCCTTCGCCAGAGCAGGCCATGGCCGACTTGAAGGGCCTGAAAGCCCTGCTCATGGCGCGCGGCGAAGCCACGGCCTTGTTTGCCAACCCGCGTAGCGATGGTCTGGCGGGGATTTTCGGCAACCTTGAGCAAACGGTGTTTGGCGAGCCTGCCTACCCGGCGGTGGAAAGCAAAGCCGCACATTTGCTGTATTTCGTGGTGAAGAACCACCCCTTCAGCGATGGCAACAAGCGCAGCGGTGCCTGGCTGTTTGTGGACTTCCTGCACCGTAATGGCCGTTTGCTGAATGCCGCTGGCGAGGCGGTGATTAACGATACCGGCCTGGCGGCTCTGACCCTGCTGGTGGCGGAATCTGACCCGAAACAGAAAGACACGCTGATACGCTTGGTCATGAATATGCTGGCTCAGGATAGTAGCGAGAAGGAGGCCTGAGTGTTTCAGGACGAATACGACAAGGTTGAAGCGCCGGCCATTGAACAGCTCACGCAACTGGGCTGGTCTTATGTAAATGGTGCTGCGCTATCGCCTGACCTCGTCAGGCAAGAACGCGCTTATTTTCGCGATGTAGTGCTTGCCAAGCGGCTGGAGGCGGCCCTGCGCCGCCTGAACCCGTGGATCAGCGAGGAAAACCTGCGCAAGGTGCTGCGTGAGTTTACCCACCCCAATTTCGCCGGCCTGATTGAATACAACCAGGCCCTGTGGGAAATGCTCTGCTGCACTGGCGATCATGCCCTTTCCGTGGAGCAGGATCTGGGCTCGGGCCGCAAGGGGCAAACGGTCACCGTTGTGGATTTCGATAACCCGGCCAATAACGACTTTCTCTGCACCAGCCAGTTCAAGGTGGAAGGCGCGAACCAGAACATCATTCCCGACATTGTCTGCTTCGTGAATGGCCTGCCGCTGGCGGTGATCGAGTGCAAGTCTCCCTATTCCTCCTCGGATGCCATCGGCGAGGGCATCAACCAGCTACGCCGCTACGCCAACCTGCGCCGCCCGGAAGATGATGAAGGGGCGCAGAAGCTGTTCTGGTATAACCAGTTGATGGTGTCCACCTGCCGGGATCAGGCCCGGGTCGGCACCATCAGTTCCATGGCCCAGCATTACGGCGACTGGAAGGATGCTTACCCCTATACGGATGCGGATATCCGTGGGGTGCTGGCGAAGCCGGAGGCTGGGAGAGTAACGACCGACGGGAATGCCGCCAGCAAGATTGAAGATGTGCCGTCCACGGCCTATCTGGAACAGGTGAAGGCCATTCTTACTGGTGAAGGGGAAGCGGCCAATGGTGCAGGCGAAGCGGTGCAGAGCGATATCACCGCTCAGCAACGCCTGCTGATGGGCATGTTCAGCCACGACACCTTTCTCGACCTGATCCGCAATTTCATCCTGTTTGAACCGGTGGAAGGCCGCCTGATCAAGAAGGTGGCCCGTTACCAGCAGTACCGGGCAGTGAACAAGGTGATCGAGCGACTGAAGCACGGCACTACCCGTAAAGAAAAGTCCGGGGTGGTGTGGCACACCCAGGGCTCGGGCAAGTCGCTGACCATGGTCATGCTGGCGGTGAAGATGCGCCGCGACCCGGAACTGCAGAAGTACAAGCTGGTGTTCGTCACCGACCGTACCCAGCTGGACAGCCAACTTTCCGCCACCTTCCGCGATGCCCAGAACGAAACCATCTATAACGCCAACTCGGTGGCCAAGCTGAAAGAGCTGCTCACCAAGGATGCCTCTGACATTGTCACGGCCATGGTGCAAAAGTTTCAGGATGCCGAGGCGGAAGGCGACTTTACCGATCTGAACCCCAGCGACAAGATCATCGTGCTGGCCGACGAGGCCCACCGCACCCAGTTCGGCGGCCTGGCGGCTACAATCAATGCGGCCCTGCCCAATGCCCCCAAGATCGGCTTCACCGGCACCCCGCTACTGAAGACCCAGAAGATGGATCAGGCCTTTGGTGGCTACATCGACCAGTACAAGATCAATGAGGCGGTGGAAGACGGCGCCACGGTGCGGATCATCTACGAAGGCCGCCAGGCCCAGACCCAGGTGGTGGGCGAATCTCTGGACAAGCTGTTCGACGAATACTTCAAGGACAAGAGCGACGACGAGAAGCGCGAGATCAAGAAGAAGTACGGGGTGGAGCGGGCGGTGCGCGAAGCCCCGGCGCGGATTCGCTGGGTGTGCCTGGATCTGCTCAAGCACTACCGGGAGCATATCCAGCCCAACGGCTTCAAGGCCATGGTGGTGGTGGGCAGCCGCCATGCGGCCACGGTGTACAAGAAGACCCTGGATGAGCTGGGCGCGCCGCCGTCCGAGGTGATTATCAGTGGTAGCCACAATGACGAGGGCTACATTGCCAAGTACACCGACAAGGCCCAGCAGAAGCAGGCCATCGATGGTTTCAAGAAGCCCCTGAACGAGAACCCGCTGGCCTTCCTGATTGTGAAGGACATGCTGCTCACCGGCTTCGATGCCCCCATTGCCCAGGTGATGTACATCGACCGCAGCCTGAAGGATCACACCCTGATGCAGGCCATTGCGCGGGTGAATCGTACCTACAAGGGGAAGCAGGCGGGCTTTGTGGTGGATTACTACGGCCTGTCCGATTACCTCACCGAGGCGCTGGAGCAGTTCAGCAGCGATGACGTGGAAGGCACCTATGTCACCCTGAAGGACGAGATCCCCAAGCTGAAGGCGACGCATACGCGGGTGGCGCAGGTGTTCAGTGGCCTTAAGGGCTCGGATGTCGATGACTACGTGCTGTTCCTCAAGGACGAAGACATCCGCCAGCAATTCGAGCTGGCCTACAAGCGCTTTGCCCGGCAGATGGACGTGGTGCTGCCCGACCCGGCGGCCAAGCCGTTTATTGCCGACCTGAAGCTGTGGGGCAAGGTGCAGAACGCTGCCCGCAACCGCTACCGCGACCCGGGCCTGAATATCGCCGACGCCGGCGAGAAGGTGAGGCAACTGGTGGATGAGCACATCATCAGCACCGGCGTCGATCCGAAGATCCCGCCGGTGGACTTGATGGCCGCCAACTTCCGCGAATCCGTGGAGCAGATCAAATCCCCGGAATCCCGCGCCTCGGAGATTGAGAGCGCTATCAAGCACCACATCACCGTGAAGCTGGATGAAGACCCGGAATACTACAAGTCCCTGAGCCTGCGCCTGCGCGACATCATCGAGAAGACCAACGGCAAGTGGGAGCAGCAACTGGAATTGCTGCTGGACATGGTTGGGTCCATCGAGAGTAACCGTAAGCAGGAGGGGAATGACAAGGGCCTGGATGAAACCGAGATGGCTTTCTTCCGCATTTTGATGTCGGAAGTGGTTCGCCATACGGGCGAAGAGGTGGTGAGCGAGAGCGTCGAGGACGAGATCAAGACCACCACCCAAGCGCTGGTGGAGATGTTCAACGAAGCTACCCAGATCGTGGATTTCTTCAAGAAAGGCGAAGAGATCAAGCGCATGAAGAAGGCCATCAAGCGGGCGATCCTGGACTGCAGCTTTGGCGACAAGGCGATTGTGAATGTGGTGCAGGAGCGGTTTATGGATCTGGCGAAGACGAAGTTCAAGTAGACGCCTGCGAACCCGGTAGCTGTAGGAGCCCCACTTGAGGGGCGAATGTGGTGGAATGAGAGGTCAGTGCTGAACTCGGTTGGGGATGCAATCTCACCCTGTGGGAGCGGTGGTTCCACCGCGATTTTGGGTTTCAAGGAGGCTGCAAGCACAGATGGATCTGGTGCATCGCGGTGGAACCACCGCTCCTACAAGGAAGGTCTGGCTAACTGATTGAAATACAAGGAGCCAAGGATGGCTTTGTATGCTGATGGGCTGTCGCTGACAGTCACAGGCTTGCCGTCATACGTGAATCGCGTATACTTTGGGTCGAGCACCCCATGAAGGCGCTGTTTGTCGAGCTGCCGCCCTTCAGCCGCCACCGGGCGGACTACCTGAAAGACGAGGAATACCGGTTGCTCCAGGCCATGTTGCTGGAATCGCCCCACATGGGGGATGTGATTCAGGGCACGGGCGGGCTGCGCAAGGTGCGCTGGGTGGACAAGCGGCGCGGAAAGGGCAAGCGCGGTGGGGTGCGGATTATCTATTACTGGTACGCCGGTGGCGCACAGTTCTGGTTGTTCACCCTGTATGACAAGGATGAGGCAACCGATTTGACCGCTGACCAGAAGAAAGCCCTCAAGGCGCTGCTGGCGCGCGAGGTGGAGGCGAGAAGCCATGGCAAAGAAGACTGACAACAAGCGCGATATCTTCGGCGAACTGACCGAAGGCTTTGAGGCGTTGCAGGATGCCCGGGAGGGCAAGCAAACCCTGCAGACCACTGAGCTGGAACTGAAAGACCCGCTGGAAATTACCGCTGCAGAAATTCGTTCGCTGCGCGAAAGCCTGAAAGTGTCCCGCCCGATCTTCGCCAACATGCTACGCATGAGTGTGCGCACGCTTGAGCGCTGGGAGCAGGACCGTGGTAAACCGGACCAGGGCTCGACCACCCTGATGCGCCTGATTCAGCGCCACCCGGAAACGCTGGACTGGATCAGAGAGCTATAGCTTGAAGCGTCCTGAATTTATCGACGGCAACGGCTTTATTGCCGAAGTGATCCGCACCAGTCGCCGCAAGTCTGCCGATATCCGGGTGGAAGAAGGGGCGGTGTCGGTGGTGGTGCCGGCGGACGTTTCTTTGGAGCGTATTGGCGAATTGCTGGCGGCCAAACGCCGCTGGATCAAGGAAAAGATCGCGCTTCATCAGGAGATGACCCCGCCCAGCAGCAAGCGCTACGTCTCCGGAGAGTCCTTCTCCTACCTTGGCCGCAACTACCGGCTGAAAGTGGAAAAAGGCCTCTTCGCTCCGGTGAAATTGGTGCAGGGGCGTTTGCTGGTGTCCGTGCCCCAGGGCGCGGAACAACCCCACATGATCCGCAACGCCCTGATTCGCTGGTACAAGCGCCAGGCCGAAACGA
>NZ_LWFX01000321.1:0-1227 GCF_001635175.1 Alcanivorax sp. HI0083
GCAGCGCATCGCGGGTAAGCGCCAACAGGCGCGCATCACGGCGCTCAGCAGGCGGATGGCGGGCAATCAACCCGTCGGGGAGCGCAAAATCAAAATCGTCGACGTTCACGTACTGTACCGGCACGGAAGTTCAAGGGAGAGCAAGGATACCCGGCAGCGAAAGCAGGATCAAAAGCTGTTTCTCCACAGAGAGCACAGAGGGACAGAGAAAACCCTGCTTTTCCCTCAGTGAACCCTGTGCTCTCTGTGGTCAATCCGTTTTCTTGCCTTTTGCCTGTTTCGGCAGCTGAACGGTGGCCGTGGCGGACAGGCGATCGTGAAGCGTTTGATGCGGCGCGATCAGCACCACCAGATAGCCGGCCCCGAACAGGCCCCACGACACGCAGGCACCCAGAAAGCGAGCCAGGGTCTGCCAGAGCTTAACCGGCCCACCGCGATAGTCCCGCACCTGCAACCGCCAGGCACGCATGCCAAGGGTCTGGCCGCCACGCATCCAGAACCAGGCATAGAACAACCAGGTTTCCACCAGCAGCAGCGGCAGCAGAATCCCCTTCAGGTAGTCCGGCGCAGCGCGGGTGACGCCATTAATATCTTCCATCGGCAACCCGGTTTTGGGATAGACCAGCACGAAGATACCCGTAGTCACAAACCACAAGGCGAGCACCAGAAAGCCATCATAGACCAGCGCCATCAAGCGCTTAAGCAAACCGGCGGGCGGGGCATATTCGGTCATGACACTCTCCTGGACAGACGAGTTTGAGCTATCGAGAGCCCGGAGACGCCCGACATAAAAAAGCCCGCTGGAAGCGGGCTCTTTTATTGTTTGGTACAGAGGCCGGACTCAAATACAGCCCCAACCATCTGATTTACAACACAATAAAAAAGCACAAAAGGGTGTTGGCCACACTGTTGGCCCCAGTAAAAATGGCCTAAAAATGGGACCCGAACCCCTTGCGGGCGGCAGTATAGCGCAGGCTTCCAAGACAAGTCATTGGGCGACAAGAAACCATGGGGTCATTCCGACCTCAGTCTGGCGCCCCATCTTTATCTGACATCGGCTTGGGCCATAGCCTGGCCGTATGCACCAATGTAAGCACCCAGACTGCCTCCTGATAAACCTCATAGACCAGCCGATAATGTTCATGGGGGAACAGCTCCCGCGTGCCAGGCACCACCCCCTCTCTCCCCATCTCGGGGTGGTCTGCCAGCAATCTTGCCGCCTCCGAG
>NZ_LWFX01000322.1:0-885 GCF_001635175.1 Alcanivorax sp. HI0083
TCGCCTTTGATTATGGCCAGCGGACCCGCTCGGAGCTGGATGCGGCGGTGCAGGTGTCCGGGGCGCTGGGGGCACTGAGCCACCGCGTTATTGAGCTGGGCATGGGCAATATCGGCGGCTCCGCCCTGACCGATCATTCTATCGATGTGCCGGAAGACGGTGGCGCAGGCATCCCGGTGACCTATGTGCCGGCGCGCAACACCGTGTTCCTGTCATTGGCGTTGGGTCTGGCAGAAGTGGTTGATGCACAAGCCATTTTTATTGGCGTGAATGCGGTGGACTATTCCGGTTACCCGGATTGCCGCCCGGCCTTTATCGAGGCGTTCCAGTCCATGGCCAACCTGGCCACCAAGGCCGGGGTGGAAGGCCGGCCGATGCAGATCGAGACCCCGTTGATGCACCTGAGCAAGGCGCAGATTATTCAGCAGGGGGTAGCGCTGGGGCTGGATTACGGGCTCACGGTGTCCTGCTATCAGGCTGACGAGAATGGCAATGCCTGTGGCAAATGCGACAGCTGCCGCTTGCGCAGCCAGGGGTTCGAGGATGCATTGGTTAAAGATCCAACAAACTATCAATAAAGCGGAAAAAATTTCGGTTAACCCCTTGTCACCCAGAAATAAATCCGTATTATTTGCGCCTCCTTCGGGAGCGGGTCGTTAGCTCAGTTGGTAGAGCAGTTGGCTTTTAACCAATTGGTCGCTGGTTCGAATCCAGCACGACCCACCATATTTAAAGGGCTCGCCTACGGCGGGCCCTTTTTCGTTTCAGCCTCCCGGCTTCTCTTCTCCCTTCCTCCGATGTTCTNTGCGGGCAGCGATCGATCNGCGCTGCAGTTCTCCCGTTCGTTGAAACCAGCGGTTGTCGTGTTCCTCCGCAGGCTTCCAC
>NZ_LWFX01000323.1:0-1190 GCF_001635175.1 Alcanivorax sp. HI0083
AATGCACAAGGCCAACCGCTGCAGTTCACCGTTTTGAATTACCACAACCCAGGCATTTACCGCATTCTTGCGCCCTGGTTTCGCAATCTGAAACGCCTGGGCATCGATGCCCAATACCGGGAAATCGACCCGGCGGCCTATAAGCAGCGGTTGGATAGCTTCGATTACGATGTGGTGCTGTTTGTGCTACCGATTCAGGCCTACCCGGGCCCGGAACTGAAAGACTATTTTCTTTCCGACAGCGCCAAGGTGGTCGGCAGCCGCAACCTGGCGGGTATTCGCAACCCGGTGGTGGATTTTCTGGTTGACCATGCGCTCAGCACCGATAACGAAGCTGACTACCGGCTCAGCCTGCAAGCGCTGGACCGCATGTTGCGCTACCAGCAATACGGCGTCCTGAACTACTATATCAGCACACACCGCATTGCCTGGTGGGACAAGTTTGCCCGCCCACCGGAACCAATCCCCTACGGACTGGGTCTGGACACTTGGTGGGTCAAAAAATAACAAGGAGTCTTTATGGCCATTAACCGCAGCCTGCTACGCGGGCTATTGGTGGGTCTGTGCTGTTTTTCCGCCTTGGCGCAGGCCGATATTCATCGCAGTCATGCCATGGCCATGCACGGCAGCCCGAAGTACCCGGCAGGCTTTCAGCACCTGGATTATGTGAACCCCGAGGCTCCCAAAGGGGGCAAATTGCGCCGTCACGTCATTGGCACCTTTGACAGCCTGAACCCTTTCGTACCGAAAGGCACCGCTGCGGCGGGTATCGGCTCTCTTGTCTATGACACGCTAACCACCCGCGCCGAAGATGAGCCCTTCACCCAATACGGCTTGCTCGCCGAAACCATCGAATGGCCGGAAGACCGTAGCTGGGTCCGCTTCCACCTTAACCCCAAAGCCACCTTCAGTGATGGCGAGCCGGTACAGGCCAGCGATGTGGTGTGGACATTCAACACACTCATCAACGATGGCGCGCCTTTCTACAGCTTTTATTACAGCGGCGTGGATCACGTCACCGCCGACGACGAACACACCGTCACCTTTCATTTCAAACCCGGTGACAACCGGGAATTGGCGCTGATCATCGGCCAGCTGCCGGTGCTTCCTGAACACGTCTGGAAAACCCGGGAATTTACCAGCGCTGGCCTGGAAAAGCCTATTGGTTCCGGCCCCTATAGCGTCGGCAA
>NZ_LWFX01000324.1:0-593 GCF_001635175.1 Alcanivorax sp. HI0083
CTGAAAACCGTGGGCCGTATCGGCCTGGGCATCAACCCGCTGGCCAAGCTGCCCAACGACCAGCTCAGCCACCAGGCCGCACTGGCCCTGCAAAGCTATGGCGACCAGTACAAGCGTCTGGTCGGCGGCAACTACATGCCGGAAGAAAGCGACGAGGGGCTCGGCCGCCTGCTCAAGGCCTTCCGCCTGACCACCGAAGCCGAACCGGTGCGCGCCAAGATCCGTGCCGCACAGAAAGCCCGCAAACTGGGTAAAGGCAAAGTGGAAGCCATGGCGTCCCAGGCCGCTGAACAGGGCGTGATTTCCGATGCGGAACTGGCCACCCTGAATGCTGCCACCGAGGCTTGCCTGCTGGCCATCGAAGTGGACGTATTCACCAAGGACGAGTACTACGGCGCCGGTGGCATCCCCGCCATGAGCGCCACCGGCGATGGCGGCCTGCAGCAGCCGTCACCCGCGGAGCTGGCCAAAGCGTCCGGCGAGTAACCGCACTGCCCTTAACGCTCACGGGCCAGCCCGACTGGCCCGATCAACCCTGCCCACACGCCGCCTGACCGATTATGGTTGGGTGGCACAACAACAAAACAACGGAC
>NZ_LWFX01000325.1:0-1356 GCF_001635175.1 Alcanivorax sp. HI0083
CCGCCCACCTGGATGCCGAGGATCAGCACCGCCTTGAGCATGATCAGCCCCACCACCAGCACCAGGGACGCCACATCCAGCCCACCGTAACCAGGAATGATCCGGCGTAGAGGCTTGAGCAGCGGATTGGTGGCCTTGAGCACAAACTGGGAGATCGGATTATAAAAATCCGCCCGGGCCAGTTGCAGCACGAAGCGGGTCAGTACGATGAAAATGTAAGCGCTGAAGGCAAAATCCAGCAAAAAAACCAGGGCACCCTGCGGGTTCATGGATCACTCCGTTGCGATGTCTTGACCGGCGTTTAGCCAGAAGCTGGGACAGAGTTTGGGGCAATGGGGGCAAATTTCAAAGGGTGGACAAAAAACAGTAACGAGAAGCGAGTGACGAGTTGCGAAAATCAAGACCACCTTCGGGGTTCGCTTCTCGCAACTCGAAACTCGTCACTCGCCTTTTACCCCGCCAACTCTTCGGACCGCTCCCGGGCAGCGGCGACGGCCGCCTGCACCTGTTCGCGGAAACCCGCTTCTTCGAACACATTCAGCGCGGCAGCGGTGGTGCCACCGGGGCTGGTGACCTGCTGGCGCAGCACATCCGGGCCCACTTCGCTGGTAATGGCCAGCTGAGCGGCGCCCCAGGCGGTTTGCAGCACCATCTGCCGGGCGGTCCCCGCATCCAGCCCCTGGGCCTTGGCTGCTTCGATCAACGATTCCATCAGCAGGAAGAAGTAGGCCGGGCCAGAACCGGACACCGCGGTGACCGCATCCAGTTCTTTCTCTTCGTCGAACCAGAAAGCAATGCCCACAGAGCCCAGGATCTCCCTGGCCATGGCTTTTTGTGCATCGCTCACGTCATCGGCGGCATACAGGCCAGTGGCCCCTGCCTGGACCAGTGAAGGCGTATTGGGCATGCAACGCACAATCGGGGTGCTACCCAACCAGTTGCGCAGGTTGCCTACGGTGACGCCGGCCGCGATGGAGATCACCAGCGGCTGACGCTCAGCAATCAGGTCGCGCAGATCGGTGCACACCTGCTCCATCATCTGCGGCTTTACCGCCAGCACCAGCACGTCGACGCGACTGGCCACGTCGCGGTTTTCCGCGCTCACGTGCACCCTGTGCAGCTGGGCGACTTCGTCCAGGCGCTCTTTGGAGGGATCGCTCATCCAGATACGGGCCGGGCGAATTCCTTTCGCCACCATGCCACCGGCCAGGCTGGTTGCCATGTTGCCGGCGCCGATAAATCCGATTAGTTGTTGTGCCATAACTGCGCAGTCCTTGTTGTCAGGCCTTGGGCGGGCGCGGGCCGAACAGGGCCGTGCCCAGCCGGATCAGGGTGGCCCCTTCTTCAATGGCCACC
>NZ_LWFX01000326.1:0-717 GCF_001635175.1 Alcanivorax sp. HI0083
CCGACCTGCCGGTGCCAGGCAACGCACTGTCACTGGTGGAAGGGCTGGCCCGTTATCTGAACATCAACCACGCCGGGTTCGACGTGGCCATGGTGGATGGCCATCCCTACATTCTGGAATTCAATCGCCTGTTCGGGAACACCGGCATCGCCGCCCTGAACAGGGACGTGCAACAGGCCATGCACAACTACCTGCTGGGCTCGACCCTGCCTCCGTCATCGGACAGCAAGGTCTCCGCCTGAGTGCGTAACAGCGCCTGGTAACGGTGGGCCAACTGTTCCACCGGCTGCAAACGCACCCGGTGGTCACCCGCACAAACCACCTGGGCTTTCTCTGGCTGGTATAGCGCTTTCACATCCAGCTCGGCCACGGTCAGCTGGCTGTCAGGCACATTGAGACGCCCCGGCACACCCGCCACACACAGGGCCCAGGCTTCTTCCTGATCCGGGTCCGCCGTCACCAATGCCTTGAATTCCAAAGAGATCTTGCCCGCCTGTTTGCGCTGCGGCGCCAGCAGCCGCACCACTCTCAGGAACAGCAGGCCAGCACACAGGGCGGAAAACGCGGCGCGTGATGCCGGCCCCTGATAGAAATACAACCCCGCCTGCTCACCAATCACCGGCCCCTGGTGGCCGTCATACAGTGCCGCCACTTGATCCAGCAACTGCTGGTACTCCGCCAGCACCTCTTTCAACACCTCTTCCGTGTAGCGCTGCC
>NZ_LWFX01000327.1:0-685 GCF_001635175.1 Alcanivorax sp. HI0083
GTGAAGATCTGTATGAAGACATGACTTTCCGGCTGATCAACCAGATCGCCGTGGCGTCCAAGGGGTGGGAGACCTACTGATGCGCCTGCGTCCTGAGCAGCTTGGCAAGCATCTGTCCGCGACAATGCTGCCCGTCTATCTGGTGGCCGGCGATGAGCCGCTGCAACAGGGAGAACTGCTTGACGACCTGCGCCGGGCAGCCCGCGACCAGGGTTTTGACGAACGCCAGCGTTTTTCCAGTGATACCGGTATCGACTGGAACGCCCTGCTCAACGAATCGCAAAGCATGAGCCTGTTCGGCGGCCGCCGCATTCTTGAACTGGTACTCAACGATAAACGCCCGGACAAGACCGGCAGCCAGATTCTTCGCGATGTGCTCGCCGGCCTGAAAGGCGGAGCCAGTAGTGACACCCTGTTATTGATCCGCTGCTCACGGCTGGACCGCCGCAAGGACTGGAATAGTGCCTGGGTCAAAGCCGTGGATGAAATGGGTGCCGTGATCGAAGTCTGGCCAGTTGAAGGGAAAGGCTTGCGCAACTGGCTGCAGGAACGCCTCACCAGCCGTGGCCTGCGCGCCAACGAAGATGCCCTGGCCCTGCTGATTGAGCGCAGTGAAGGGACCCTGCTGGCCGCCGCCCAGGAAGTGGACAAGCTGGCTTTACTGGTAGAAGACGGCCAGGTCGGC
>NZ_LWFX01000328.1:0-613 GCF_001635175.1 Alcanivorax sp. HI0083
ACCACCAATGAAAGCCAGCATCAGAGATCGCTCTCTCTTACCGCATAAATGCCCGGCGCATTACGCCAGAATCCCTTGTAATCCATGTCCATGCCGAACAGGTAATAATCATCCGCTTCCAGCGCGGTGAAGTCGGCTTTCAGGCCCGGCTTTGCCTTGCGGTCGTGTTGCTTGTCCACCAGCACACAGGTTTTCACGGATGCTGCTCCCTGGGCTTTACAGGCTTCAATAATCGACAACAAGGTAGAACCCACGTCCAGGATGTCATCCACAATCACCACATGGCGACCGGCCAGCGTGGCACTGGGTGTCACAATCCATTCCACATCCCCACCACTGGTGGCTCCCAGATAACGGCTGGCGTGGAGGTAATCCATCTCCAGGGGGAAATCCAGACGCTTGACCAGTTCCGCCGCAAAGATCATGCCGCCATTCATGATGGTGACGAACACCGGCACCTTGCCGGAACAGGCTTCAGTCACCTCGAAAGCCAGCTTGGCGATGGCTTCCTGCACCTGATCAGAGGAATGCAGTTCGATGGCATTACGGCGAACCGTCATCAATTCCTGTTGCAATTCATCAGCGCTGGACATGCTGTGCCTCCTCCGGGTTG
>NZ_LWFX01000329.1:0-856 GCF_001635175.1 Alcanivorax sp. HI0083
AGCGTCGTGCATCAGGCATCCAGCCTCAGGCGTTTATACATCCAGATTCGATACCTGCAGTGCATTAGACTCGATGAACTGACGGCGCGGGTCCACGTCATCCCCCATCAGGCAGGTGAAGATCTGATCCGCCGCAATGGCGTCTTCGATGGTCACCTGCAGCATACGGCGGCTTTCCGGGTCCATGGTGGTTTCCCACAGCTGGTCCGCGTTCATCTCCCCCAGCCCCTTGTAACGCTGGAAACTGGTACCACGGCGCGCTTGCACCATCAGCCAGTCCAGGGCTTCGGCAAAGTGGCGAATAGGCCGCTGCGACTCACCACGCTGGATGTAGGCATCGTCTGCCAGCAGGCCTTCCAGGGTTTCCCCCAAGGCCTTGATCTTCTGGTAGTCCGGGGACTGCAGAAAATCCAGAGTAACACGATATTCACGGGGTACACCGTGAGCGAGCACTTGCACACGTGGCAAGTACAGGCCTCGCTCTTCATCACGCTGGGCGGTAATCGTAAATGCCTGGGTGGCGTCAGTGATAGCATCCACGCGTTTTCCCAGGGTCTCGCACCACTGCGTCATGGCAGCTTCATCTTTCAGCGACGCCTCACTGAGTGACGGCATATAGATCATCTGCTCCAGCACTTCTTCCGGGAAGACCCGGGACTGTCGGTCGACAATCTTCATCACACCGCGGTACTCGGCGATCAACTTGGCCAGCGGCTCACCACTGATCGGTGGCGCATCATCCCCCGGGTACAGACCGGTTTTATCCAGCGCCAGGGTAGTGAGGTACTCCTCCATGGCCGGATCGTCTTTCAAATAAGTTTCCTGCTTGCCTTTCTTCACCTTGTAGAGCGGCGGT
>NZ_LWFX01000330.1:0-735 GCF_001635175.1 Alcanivorax sp. HI0083
ATGCACTCATCGAGAGGGAAATCGCCCGCGGCATTCCCAGCGAACGCATCATTATTGCGGGTTTCTCACAAGGTGGTGCCGTTGCCTACCAGGCCGCCCTGCGTCAGCCCAAGCCTCTGGCCGGCCTGCTTGCTCTCTCCACCTACATGGCCATGCCCGTCACACCCAGCGAGGCCAATGCCGCCCTGCCAGTAATGATTTGCCATGGCAGCATGGACCCGATGGTACCGGAACAGCTGGGCCAACGGGCCGCAGCCACCCTGACTGAACTGGGCTATACCCCGCAATACCGCAGCTACCCCATGGAGCACATGGTCTGCCTGGAACAGATTCGGGATATTGGCCAGTGGATTACGCAACGCCTGATGCCGAACGCCTAACGCCTGACAAGGCTGGGCTGGCTCCCTTGCTCAGTTGTGGGAGCCAGCCTGCGGGCGAAGAATTCGGCGGCAGGCCCCATTCACGCTGAATGTCTGATTACGGCTACGCCTAATCAGACCTACTCCTGACCCCTTACTGTGTGTGGGCAAGCTCCCACAGAACACCCCCTTCCTCTCTGCTTTTTTCCGTCATGCATCTGGCATCAAACACCAGCCACAAAAAAAGCCGCGTCCCTCTCGGGGCGCGGCTTTTTTGTGTTGCCTGTCGCGTGACGCGTGCAGCGTCTCTTACAACCAGTACACCGTGATAAACAGGAACAGCCACACCACGTCCACAAAGTGCCAGTACCAGGCA
>NZ_LWFX01000331.1:0-7729 GCF_001635175.1 Alcanivorax sp. HI0083
AAGCCTGGTCGCTGTGGCAGGCCAGCACTACCTGGTCAAAGTGCTGCTCTTTGCCCTGTGCGGTGACGTACACCCCGTGATGATCTCGACGTATCCCCTGCACCGGTGTGGCGATATGAAACGCGGCCTCACAACCGTCCACCAGTGGCTGCACATATTGATTGGAGCCGCCCGGCACCACAAACCACTGCGGGCGATCATTCAGCGACAGCAGGCCATGGTTCTGGAAAAACTGAATAAAGAACCGGGCAGGAAACACCTCCATCTGCTCCAGTGAGCAAGACCAGATAGCCCCGCCCATGGCCAGAATATAATCCCGACAAAAGCGCTCACCGTAACCGTGCTCACGCAAATATTGCCCCAGAGGAATGTCTCCCTCTGCGCTATTGAGCAAGGCCGGCGCCTGCTTGTTGAATCGCAAGATGTCACCAATAAAGCGCCAGTGTGATGAGCTGAACAGGTTGCGTTTTTGGGCAAACATGCCCCCCAGCCCGTCGCCACAATATTCCAGCCCGTTCTTCTGGTCGCTCACCGCAAAACCCATGGGCGTCGGCTGCCCCTGTATGCCCAATTCATCCAGCAGGCGCAGATAGTTCGGGTAGGTGCGGTCATTGAAGACGATAAACCCCACATCAATCGCGTATTCCCCGTGGGGCCGGGAAACCGGCACCGTACAGGTATGGCCACCCAGATAGTCATTGGCTTCAAACACCTCAACCTGATGGCCCGCTTTGGACAGATACCAGGCTGAGGTGAGCCCACTGATCCCGGCTCCGACGATGGCGATACGCTGACTCATGCCTTTTCCTTTTTGCTGTTACCCATGTTGTTTTCCATAGCCGAGCCCATGGATTGCGCCTGATCAAACTGTGTCTTGGCCGCCTTGAACGCGGTGGTCACCCGCTCACGCACCCCGGCATGGGGCACGATGGGTGGCGGATAATCCGGGGCCAGTAACGGTTGCTTCCAGGGCTCATGGATTTGCTTGCTGTCCAGCCCGTTTAGTTCCGGCACCCAGCGGGCAATAAAACGTCCCTGTGCATCAAAACGCTGGCTTTGGCGCACCGGGTTGAAGACCCGAAAATAGGGCACCGCATCCGTGCCCGCCGACGCGCTCCACTGCCAGCCCCCGTTGTTGGCCGCAAAATCCCCATCCAGCAGGTGTTCCATGAAAAAGGCTTCTCCGCGACGCCAGTCCAGCCAAAGATGCTTGCTGAGAAACATGGCTGTCACCATACGCAGCCGGTTGTGCATCCAGCCGGTGGCAACCAGCTGACGCATGGCCGCATCCACCAACGGGTAACCGGTACGCCCTTCGCACCAGGCGGTGAAGCGTTCGTCATCCTGGTCCCATTGCAACAGATCGGTTTCGGGTCGGAATGCCTGGCCGCGGCTGACACGGGGAAACTGCGCCATGATCTGCCGATAGAAATCCCGCCAGGCCAGTTCACCGATCCAGCACGCGGCACCGTCACGGCTTCCCGCATCTGCCATGGCCTGACTCGCCGCCCGGTAACAGCTGGCCACGGACAAGGTCCCAGCGGATAACGCCGCCGACAAACCACTGGTGCCCGCAATATCGGGAAAATCCCGCTGGCGGCGATAACCCGCCAGTGATTGCTCCACAAACTGGTGGAGCTGCTGCCAGGCGGCCTCTTCTCCAGATTGCCACTGCTGCGTTAAGGCCTCAGGTACGCTCAGGGATTTCAGGGCCCTGTCCACCACCGCAGCCCCGACAAAGTTACCGCAGTGATCAGATTCTGGCGGAGCCGGCGTCACCACCGGGTGATGGTCCGCCATCCAGACATCCCAGCGTTTCTTGTAGGCACCAAACACCGTGTAGGGGGTGCCTTTTCCGGTACGCAATGCGGCAGGCGGCACCAACACACCATCGTCGAATCCCTGCAGGCAAACACCCTGCCCACGCAACCGCTCTGCCACCGCTTTGTCGCGCTGTTTTTCGTTCAATGGGTACTCACGATTGCAGTACAGATGCGTCACACCGTGCTCTTGGGCAAACCGGGCCAGCACCTCCGGCACCGCAGCAAAGGTATCCGCCTCCAGCACATGCAGATCAATCCCGCGGCAGGCCAGTGCCTCCCCCAGCTCACGGACACTTTCCAGCACATACCAGCGCCGTAACGGCGCCACTTGATGGCGATCCCACTGCCCCTGGCACAGGCAGTACACCGCCAGTGCCCGTGGCCCCGATGACCGCTCTGACGATTCCGACAGGGCGGCCTGCAAGGGCGAGTGCGCGGCCACACGCAAGTCATTGCGATACCAGACCAGATTCATACGTGACTCCAGGATTGCTGCAGACGATCCAGCTCACTCGCCAGCGCCTGGCGGCGCCCGCTGAGCTGCGACACTTGCGTCGGCAACGGCATTGAGGACAAATCCAGGCCCCAGCAGGCTTCACTGAGGCCGCGGGCAGCGGCCATACCGATTGGCTGACGCTCCACCGCAGTCGGCCAGCGATCCATCACCCAAAGCACACCACCCGCTCGCCCTGCCATACCTTCCACGACACTGCGTGCCTGGCCCGCAGCCAGGTTAGCGGCCAGGCACCAGAGGGGGCGGTTTAATACCATCGCCAGTTCCAGGGCCGGCAAAGCGCCCCCCACCGGCACCAGCAGCCAGCCGGCCTCCCGGCGCCGTGGCGCCAGCGACAATGCCCGCGACGACCACTTAGCCATAAGCACGCTATCCAGCACGGTCAGCAGCCCACCCAGCGACGGGGTGGCCGCCAGTTGCGCCCGCAATGGATCACAAAACTGCTCCAGCACCAGCGCATGGCTGTAATCGTTCAGCAACCCGTTGAGCAACTGCTCCAGACGGCGGGTATTAAGTGATTCCAGCGCCGTCACGGCCGCAACGGCAGCCTCCTGCCAGGGGCCATCTCTCGACTCATAGCGAGCACTGGCCGCCGTGTCCGGCTGGGCCAGCAAGCCCGCCACCTGACTGATCGGTACGCCCCGCTCCAGCCACTGCTGAATCTGCTGGATACGGGCCATATCGGCCTCGCTGTAACGCCGGTGGCCTTTTTCGGTCCGGCCAGGGGACAGCAAGCCATAACGGCGCTCCCAGGCCCGCAGGGTGACCGCCGGGATACCACAGCGCGTGCTGACCTGCTGAATACTGACGCCATCGGCTTGCGGAGCAAGCAGCGGGGAAACCTCCACCGAGTCACTCATACCCGGTTTCTCAGCCCCAGCGGATCGGGGTACGGCGACAGATAACGCTGCTGGGCCAGGTACGGCTGATCCGTTTTGCGCAGCGCCCCGCGCAGCAACGTCATCGGCACCACCAGGGGCACCTCTTCACGCAGGTAGGCATCAATCTGCTCGTTGATCAGTGCCCGGTCGGCATCTCCCAGGTCCTGGCGCAGAAACCCGGCCAGGTGCTGCAAGGTATTCACGTGCGCCCCGCGGGAGACCCGCTTCTTCATGGCGGTCATAACCGCCTGGATATAATCCCCGGCAATCTCGTCCAGCGGGCGCGCCTTCATGTCCGCCAGCATGGGACCCAATTCACGGTAGGTTTTCTGACAATGCGCCAGTAGCTGGAATTTGTGTCGGCTATGGAAGGCGATCAGTTGCTGGGCAGTAAGCTCCCGCTCCATCATCTGGCACCAGTCGTCATACAGAAAAACGCGCTCAATGAAATTCTCCCGCAGGGTCGCATCATTCAATCGCCCCTCTTCTTCCAGCGGCATCAGCGGGTAGCGCTCTGCCAGCGCCGCCGCGAACAACCCGCTGGCATCACGGCGCTGCACATTGCCGGCAGCGTTATAAACACGGATTCGCTCCATCCCGCAGCTGGGAGATTTGGCCATCAGGATATAACCGCGCAGGGGCGCCAGAGACGGCAGCGTACGGTCAATGAAATCCTGCATCAGCGCGGTGCAATCGCGTTCCCCGTCCGTGGTGAGCAGGCGCAGGGCCTCGCTGCCCGGCTCCGGTTCTGTCTGGGCCGGCTCGACAAGATGCATGGCCTTGCGCGGCGCCGGCATGCCCGCCCCCATTTCCGGGCACAGCGAGCGGAATTCAAAGTACGACGACAGCACCTCGGTACAGTAGCGGGAATGCTTGTGCCCCTTGTCATGACGCACTTCCAAGCCCATCAGACAAGCACTGATCCCCACCGGAATACGCACCCCGGGCAACGTCGACAACGATGATGATTGAGCACTGTCCATGGAGCGACCTCACTGGTTGCAGGAAAGAGCATCACGATGCACGGGCTCTTTCAGGTTGTACACGAAGAAAACCTTGTACAACTTTAACCTGTCACTCTGTCAACGACCTGTGAATGCGGCCATCCACCTATCCATCACGTGCCTGCAAGACAACAATCACAAAGATGCAATCGCCGAGCCCTATGCTTATACTTCCCGCAACACTGACATTATGGACAGTATAATGCGTATTCTTGTCTGCGGTGGCCGCGATTTTGACAACCATGCCCTGCTGGAGCAGACCCTCTGCCGCCTGCACCGGGATGACACCCTAAGCCTGTTGATTCACGGCAACGCCAGCGGCGCCGACCGCCTGGCAGGCCAGTGGGCCCACAACCACGGCATCGACCAGGTGAGCTACCCCGCCAACTGGAAAGCCCATGGGCGGGCCGCCGGCCCCATGCGTAACCGCCGCATGCTGCATCATGGTCGCCCACAGGGCGTCATCGCCTTCCCTGGCGGGCGTGGCACTGCACACATGGTGGAGCTGGCTGAATTGGCTGGCCTGCCCGTGTGGAAGCCTGCGGAGGAACACGACAACCGCTTGTTTCAACGCACGGGAGAACTGCAGCGCTGATCGATCGCTGCCCGCACAGAACATCGGAGGAAGGGAGAAGAGAAGCCGGGAGGCTGAAACGAAAAAGGGCCCGCCGTAGGCGAGCCCTTTAAATATGGTGGGTCGTGCTGGATTCGAACCAGCGACCAATTGGTTAAAAGCCAACTGCTCTACCAACTGAGCTAACGACCCGCTCCCGAAGGAGGCGCAAATAATACGGATTTATTTCTGGGTGACAAGGGGTTAACCGAAATTTTTTCCGCTTTATTGATAGTTTGTTGGATCTTTAACCAATGCATCCTCGAACCCCTGGCTGCGCAAGCGGCAGCTGTCGCATTTGCCACAGGCATTGCCATTCTCGTCAGCCTGATAGCAGGACACCGTGAGCCCGTAATCCAGCCCCAGCGCTACCCCCTGCTGAATAATCTGCGCCTTGCTCAGGTGCATCAACGGGGTCTCGATCTGCATCGGCCGGCCTTCCACCCCGGCCTTGGTGGCCAGGTTGGCCATGGACTGGAACGCCTCGATAAAGGCCGGGCGGCAATCCGGGTAACCGGAATAGTCCACCGCATTCACGCCAATAAAAATGGCTTGTGCATCAACCACTTCTGCCAGACCCAACGCCAATGACAGGAACACGGTGTTGCGCGCCGGCACATAGGTCACCGGGATGCCTGCGCCACCGTCTTCCGGCACATCGATAGAATGATCGGTCAGGGCGGAGCCGCCGATATTGCCCATGCCCAGCTCAATAACGCGGTGGCTCAGTGCCCCCAGCGCCCCGGACACCTGCACCGCCGCATCCAGCTCCGAGCGGGTCCGCTGGCCATAATCAAAGGCGATGGTATGGCATTCATAGCCCTGGTCCCTGGCAATGGCCAGGCAAGTGGCAGAATCCAGGCCACCGGATAGCAACACCACGGCTTTTTTCATGGCAAGGCTCCTTAATTACTCATTACTTGAAGGCTCTCGGGCTTTACGTCAGGCATCGTGCGTCTGGCACCAATCAACGCCCCCGGGCATCATTCCAAAGGTATTTATGCAGCTGTAACTGAAAACGGACCGGCAAGCGATCTGCCACAATCCAGTCCGCCAATGCTCCCGGCGCCAGACCGTCCTGCACCGGCGAAAACAGCACATCGCTGACCCGTTTATGCAGCTGGTGCTGGTCCAGCATGAAACGCGCCCAGTCATAGTCCTTGCGATCCGCCAGCACGAACTTCACCTGATGGTGCGCCTTGAGCAGGGGGATATTCTCCAGACGATTATTGTGCTGTTCCCCGGAGCCCGGCGCTTTCAGGTCCATGACCACAGAAACGCGCTCATCCACTCCGGCAATATCCATGGCACCACCGGTCTCCAGGCTCACCTGGTAACCGTCATCACACAGCGCCGTAAGCAACGGCAGGCAATTCGGCTGGGCCAGCGGTTCGCCACCGGTCACCGTCACGTAGTGCGCCCCATGGGCGGCTACCTGCTCGCGAATCGCCGCCAAGGTCCATTTCTCCCCTCCGGAAAAGGCATATTCCGTATCACACCAGACACAGCGCTGCGGGCAGCCGGTCAGGCGCACGAAGACCGTCGGGCAGCCCACGGTGCGGGATTCACCCTGTAGGGAATGGAAAATTTCGGTAAGACGGAGTTCCACAACATCTCCTGAGGGCCCCTTAATCGTCGGTTGGGGCGGAAATGCGCGGATTCTATCACCTTTACCGGCCTCTGTGCCGCCGGTAAAGGGACAGGAAGGGGTTACGGGTTGAGCTGGTCCAGCAGGCTCTTGGCCTGGCCGGCTTCGCTGCTATCCGGGTATTGCTTGATCAGCTTGTGCAGATTGACCTTGGCGGGCGAAACCTCACCGGCCTTGGCCTGCATGACGGCCAGAATATAGAGGCTTTTCGGGGCCTTGCTATGGTCCGGGTAATCGTCGGCCACCGCCTGAAAATGGCCTTCCGCCTTCTTCAAATCCGGCTCTTTCTGGTCACTGTATAGCTTGCCCGCCCAGAAATGGGCGTTGGCCCGGGACATTCCCTGCGGGAATTCACCCAGATACGCCTCGAAACCGGCAATGGCACCCTTGAAGTCACCACTGACCAATTTGTCTTTGGCGGCATTATAGGCGGCACGGTCCGCTTCCGGGTCATTATCCCCTTCAGCGCCGTCCTCTGGCTGCTCGGTCTGTCCCCGCTCAGCCAGCGTATTAATTCGGGTATCCAGATCCAGATAACGCTCACGCTCGGCTTCCTTGAGAGTGGAAAGCTCGTGGCGCAGTTCTTCCAGCTGACCCTGCAGCTGCTGAATCTGTTCTTCAAACTGTTGCTGCTGTTGCATCAACACCATCAACCCATCCTCGTTCACCGCAGCAGACGGTGCGGAGGTATTGCGCATTTGCGATTGCGCCTGGGCGAGGCTGCGCTCTTCAACGGCCAGCGGCCCAGTACTCTGTGCATGCGCACAGAGCACCAGGGAGCTGAGCATCGCGCCTGCGAACAGGCGCGCTGTCATCACTACCTTCATGCCTTACGGACGGCCGGACAGGTAGTTGATTTCTACGCGGCGGTTCTTGGCCCAGTCCATTTCACCGTGGCCAAAGGCTGCCGG
The DNA here is from genome assembly GCF_001635175.1 of Alcanivorax sp. HI0083. Lineage (NCBI taxonomy): Bacteria > Pseudomonadati > Pseudomonadota > Gammaproteobacteria > Oceanospirillales > Alcanivoracaceae > Alcanivorax > Alcanivorax sp. HI0083. The sequence continues at coordinate 7,395 of NZ_LWFX01000331.1, forward strand.
CTTCTCTTCACCGTAGGAAACGATTTCCAGCTGTGAGGAAGCAACACCTTGTACGCGCAGGAACTTCTCTACCGCTTTGGAACGACGCTCGGACAGAGCAACGTTGTATTCACGGGTACCGCGCTCATCAGCGTGACCTTCCAGACGAATTTTCGCGTTAGCGTTGTTCTTCAGGTAAGTCGCGTGGGCACGCAGGGTTTCGAAAGCCGCAGCCGGAACGGTGTTGCTGTCGAACGCGAAGTAGATAACGCGAGAATCGGTAGTACCGTCATAGTTGGACGGATGGTTGTAGAAGTTGTCAGCAGTCAGCGGGATGCTGCTGGTGTCCGGCTTAA
>NZ_LWFX01000332.1:0-5153 GCF_001635175.1 Alcanivorax sp. HI0083
TGGAAGAGCATGATCTCCACTACCAGGTCGAAGCTCCTGAGCCTCTAGCTTGCGAGGAATGCGGCGTTGAGAGTGAGTTTGTCAGGTTCGGCAAGCGCGATGTGGCCTATCGCGACCTACCCATCCACGGAAAGCGGGTCACCCTCTGGGTGGTCCGTCGCCGCTACACCTGCCGGGCGTGTGGAAGGACGTTCCGGCCAGCTCTTCCGGAAATGGTAGACGATCACCGCATGACGCGGAGGCTTTACAACCACGTCGAGAAGGAAGCCTTCAATCACCCCTACGCCTACGTGGCTGATACCACGGGCCTCGACGAGAAGACTGTCCGCGAGATATTCAAGAAGAAGGCTGAGTTCCTGGCAGCCTGGCATCGTTTCGAGACACCCCGCTGCCTGGGGATCGACGAGCTGTACCTGAACCGCCGCTACCGCTGCATCCTGACCAACCTGGAGGAGCGTACCCTACTGGACCTGCTGCCCGGTCGCCAGCAGGACGCGGTGACGAGGCGCCTCATGAGCATGACCGAGCGCCACCAGGTCGAGATCGTCAGCATGGATATGTGGAAACCCTACCGCCGTGCTGTCCAGGCGGTACTGCCGCAGGCTCGCATTGTGGTCGATAAGTTCCATGTGGTGCGGATGGCCAACGAAGCCCTGGAGAAGGTGCGTAAGGGACTCAGGAAGGATCTGAAGCCAAACCAGCGGCGGACCCTCAAGGGCGATAGGAAGATCCTGCTGAAGCGTGCCCACGACGTTTCAGATCGCGAGCGGCTTATCATGGAGACATGGACAGGGGCCTTCCCTCAGCTCCTGGCGGCCTACGAGCACAAGGAGCGGTTCTACCACATCTGGGACAGCACCACCCGGCGTGATGCCGAAAAGGCGCTGGCCCGCTGGATTGACGACATTCCACAGGGGCAGAAAGAGGTGTGGAAGGATCTCGTCAGCGCCGTCAGCGGATGGCGCGAGGAGGTGCTGGCCTACTTCGAAACCGACACCCCAATCACCAACGCCTTCACGGAGTCGATCAATCGGCTGGCCAAGGACAAGAACCGCGATGGCCGGGGCTACTCATTCGAGGTGATGCGGGCCCGGATGCTCTACACCACCAAGCACAAGAAGAAGGTGCCGCAGATCAAGGAATCCCCCTTCCTGGGCAAGGCCACCATGACCTACAGCATGGGTCTTCCCGAGCCTGAGAAAAACTACGGCGTCGATCTATCAACCTTCTGGGAGAGTTAAGGGTTCGAAGGAGCAAGGGGGCTCCATCTACCACTTAATCCGGATACCCCTTTAATCCAACTCATTGTGATTAACTCTCTAGGTGTGTAAAGCCAACAGGTTGCTTATAACAGGAAGTCTGCTGATGCGCGGTCGCAGATAACGGCTTTGCAATCGCTTGAGAAGCAACTCGTTTCCCTGAGAGCGAGGTGCAACGATGGCCGTGAAGTTGATGCTTGCGGGGTTCTTGCTGGCATCAGCGAGGGCATCTTACAACCGCAATAGATCAAAGTGTCGATTTTATAGTTCTTAACCACGCCGCCACCTGTCGACATAAGCCTCGGTACCCAGCATGCCAACAGGCGCCTGGAATGGCATCGAGAGACACTTTCACGCTTCATCAAGTAATGCTATTGAAGGCTGTGGCGTAGAGAAGAGCATGCCAGAGGGAGCAGAGCTGGTGATCAATAGTTATATAGCTCGATATTAAACGTTGACATGGGGGTTACCCCAAGGTTTATGTTGCCTACAGCACATCACTTCGGACTATGCTGACACCATATGTTTATTGCCCGGTTATTCATTAGCTGCCTATTTCTGCTTAGCATCTCCTTGCAGGGGATGGCAGCGGTGCAATTGGTGCAGCCTTGCCCCATGGAACAGACCATGATGCAGGCAGACATGGATGACCGTTGCAGCATGATGTCCGCCATGCCACAAAACGATTGTTGTCTGGATGGTCAATCCAGCACGCACAGTGGCCCGGTTTGCAAGCCTGGTCAGGAGTGCCATGCTGGGCAGCTCTCGATCATGAATACGCCACCGGCGAATTCTTTTCAGGCAGCAAATCCGGCTGCCCCTCATTTTTCTGACCCTCTCTATCTCCCCCTTGCCTTATCTACCATCTGGCGACCGCCACTAGCACTTTCTCACTGATCTTTTCGGGGTCCGGCCTGGTCTGGGCCCACTGAGGGCGCGTTGCGCGCCATGATCCGTGTTGGAGTGACACATGTATTGGATATTTCTGAGCGCCGGCCGGTATCGGCGCGCACTCGGCTGGCTAGCGCCCTCCCTGCTGCTAGCTAGTGTCCAGGCGTTTGGGGCAGAAGGCCTGACTTTTAATCAGGCGCTACAGCTCGCCTTACGTCAATCACCGGAACTGCGGGCGGAATCGGCCCGCGTCGAGGCCGCTCAGCAGGCAGAAGGGCCTGCCGATGCTTTGCCTGATCCCACCCTGATTCTTGGCCTCGACAATGTACCTGTGGATGGTGCCGATCGTTACAGCCTGTCGAGTGATTTCATGACCATGCAGCGTATTGGTGTAACCCAGCGTTTCCCCAATCGCAGCAAACGCACAGCAAGGGCAGAAGGTGCCAGACAGCAAATCGGCTTAACGGAGGCCACGAAAGAGGCGACTCGTCTGGCCGTGCTGCGTCAGACCGCTCAAGCCTGGATCGAGCTCCACACTCTGGATCGTCAACTAGTCCTGCTGGAAGAACTCATTGCTGAAAATCGTTTGTTCGACAAGGCAGTGCGTGCCCGACTTTCATCGGGTCAAGGAAAGGCTATTGATAGCGTGGCACCCAGGCAGGAAGCCGTGACATTACTGGATCGGCGAGATGCTCTTCTGGCCAGGCAACGCCAGGCTAAGGCTCGTTTAATACGCTGGCTGGGGGAAGCCGGCCGGCAATCACCGGCTGGCCAAGCACCTGATTTCGCCATCAATGCTGAACAGTTACTGAATAGCCTGCATAAGCACCCTGAACTTGAGATAGCGTCGCGTCAGGCTTCTGTCGCCCAGGCTAACGCGGACGAGGCTCGTGCCGCCAAGAAGCCGGACTGGGCTTTAACTCTGGCTTATATGAATCGTGAAGAATTCAGTGACATGGCGATGCTACAGGTCAATGTGGACCTGCCATTGTTCAGCCGGTCGCGCCAGGGGCCTCGCATTGCCTCGGCGGAAGCTGAGTGGCAAGCACTGGAATCTCGTGCAGAGGCGGTACGTCGCGAACATGAAGCGATGCTGCAGAGCGATCTGGCCGAATATGAACGCCAGGAACGCACGCTTGCCCGGCAACGGGAGCAACTGGTGCCTCTCGCAAAAGAGAAAGTGGGATTGGCTAGGGCAGCTTGGCGCGGCGGTGATGGCAGTTTGGCCGATCTTGTACGGGCACGTAGCGAATGGCTGGACGCCAAACTGAAAGAAATTGATCTCAGCGGGCAGTATGACCAGCAGGCAGCCGCCCTCCATTTTACCTACGACCACCACGGCATGGTGGGCGAGGAGCAAGATGATGAACATTAAACGCAATGCCTTGATCGGTTTGGCTGCCTCGCTGTTGTTGCTAGCCGGAATATATTTGGGCCGTTACGTCACCCCTTCGCAGAGCAGTATATCGATGGCGATGGACAGCAGTGAAACCAACAGCAAAGCGGATGAAAAGGAAGTGCTGTACTGGTATGACCCTATGTATCCCCAGCAGCACTTTGACGAGCCCGGGCCCTCACCTTTCATGGATATGGAGTTGGTGCCCCGTTATGCCAATGGTGGTGATGATGGCGATCAGCCAACGGTCCGTATTGATGCAGCCATGGTACAAAATCTGGGAATTCGCAGTGCCTCGGTGGTCGTGGCTCAGTCACAATCTCAGCTTGATGTCACGGGGTTGATTGCTTACAACGACCGCGCCCTGACACGCCTGCAAAGCCCCGCGCCTTCCTTCGTAGACAAGGTCTGGCCTCTGGCTGAGGGCGACACCATCTCCAGTGGTCAGCCGCTGATGCAATTGAGAGTTCCGGCCTGGACTGGAGCTCAGCATGAATGGCTGGCCGTGCTCGGCAGCGGCAACAACGAACTGATCGTCGCCGGGCGGGAGCGCCTGTTGTCATTGGGCATGCCTGCATCCCTGATCCGAAGTATTGAACGCCAACGTAAACCGCTGGAAACCTGGACGGTGACAGCTCCGCATGATGGCGTGATACGCAGTCTCAATGCTCGTGCTGGCATGACGCTGTCGGCCGGTGCTCCCGTGGCGGAGATTCAGTCACTCAACCCCGTGTGGGTGGAGATAGCAGTCCCGGAACGCCAATTGGGGCAAGTCAGTAGTGGTAACGCTGTTGACGTGACCGTTCAAGGAGTGAAGCCAGCACTGCGTGAGGGGCAAGTTGCCGACATTCTGCCTCTGGTGGATCAGTCCAGCCGAACTGTGCCGGTGCGAGTGACCTTGTCCAATGACGAGGGTGATCTGCGTCCGGGCATGAGCGCTCAGGTACGCATTCATGGCGAAGCCACACAGAAAGCATTGGCCGTACCAACCGCAGCCTTATTGCATACAGGAAAGCGCAGCCTGGTGATGCTTGATGAGGGGGAGGGTCGATATCGTCCGCAGGCAGTGTTGCCGGGGGGCGAGCTGGGAGACCAAACGCTGATCCTGGCAGGGCTGAAGGAAGACCAGAAGGTGGTTGTCAGTGGTCAGTTCCTGCTCGATTCCGAAGCCAGCCTGCAAGGCATTGCCGTTCAGGAGCTGGCTATGTCAGATGAGACGGAAATGATGAACGCACTGCACTATGCCGAAGGTGTTGTCGAGCAACTGAATGGCAGCAAAATAATGCTGGACCATGGCCCTTTCAAGAGCTTGTCCATGCCTGCCATGACCATGCGTTTTAACCTGGCGAATGAACAAGTAGGCAAAGGGATATCGGTAGGTGATCGCGTGCGCATTGGCATTCGTGATACAGACAAAGGGTTGATTGTGGAGCGCCTAGAAAAGCAGGTGGCGGAACAAAAAGACACCCAAGTGAATTCGTTGCATTACGCCGAGGGGGTTATCGAGGGGCTATCCGACGGCAAGGTCAAGCTTAAACACGGTCCTTTTAAGACGCTCGGTATGCCTGGCATGACCATGCGCTTTCGTCTTGCCAGCGAACAGGTGG
>NZ_LWFX01000333.1:0-913 GCF_001635175.1 Alcanivorax sp. HI0083
AGGCCGCACCTGCGTACTGGTGGACGACATGGTCGATACCGCCGGCACCCTGTGCAAAGCCGCCCAAGCCCTGAAAGACCACGGCGCCGCCAAGGTGATTGCCTACATCACCCACCCGATCCTGTCCGGCCCGGCCATCGACAACATTGCCAGCAGCGCCCTGGACGAACTGGTCGTCACCGACACCATTCCCCTGTCCGAAGCCGGCCGCGCCTGTGCCAACATTCGCGTCCTAAGCCTGGCGCCCATGCTCGCCGAAACGGTACGCCGGGTGAACAACGAAGAATCCCTGAGCGCCATGTTCGACCGGCTGGAGCTGGTATAGAACGCCAGACGCCAGATGCTCGACGCCTGACGCTGAAACCCGCTCTTCGAGCGGGTTTTTGCTTTTTGGCGCGTCCGTCATCAGGCGTCTGGCGTCTGGCGTGCTTTTCATGCATAATCGCGCCCCCGCGGAATCCTCCGTGGCTTTATCAACCTCTCTGGCCGACCTGGTCGCGGGAAGCCCGAGAGCATACTGGAGACAGACCATGTCCAATGAATTCCTGCTGAATGCAGAAAGCCGCAGCGATACAGGGAAAGGTGCGAGCCGCCGCCTGCGTCGTCTGCAAGAACGTGTTCCCGGCATCCTCTACGGTGGCGAAGCCGAGCCGCAGATGATCAGCGTTGAGCTGCGCGAGCTGAAAAAAGCCCTGGAAAACGAAGCGTTCTACAGCCACATTCTCACGCTGAAGCTGGACGGTGCCAGTGTACAGGCCGTACTGCGTGACATGCAGCGTCATCCGGCCAAGGGCCACCCGCTGCACGTGGATCTGCTGCGCGTCGACAAGACCCACAAGATCACCATGAACGTGCCCCTGCACTTCATCAACGAAGAAAGCTCTATCGGCGTGAAGAAGCAAGGCGGCGAGAT
>NZ_LWFX01000334.1:0-815 GCF_001635175.1 Alcanivorax sp. HI0083
CGTTGCATGGCTGGCTGGATAACGCGGCTTCATTTTCGCCTCTATCAGCTTATCTGAAACGACCTTTGTTGGCGCTGGATGTGTCCGGCCATGGCCATTCCGATCATCGACCTGATGGCGTGGTCACGCATCTGGTGGACCACGTTCGTGATGTGCTGGCTGTTGTGGATCAGCTGGGGTGGAAGCGGTTCACCCTGATGGGGCATTCCATGGGGGCAGGTATTGCCTGCCTGTTCGCGGCGGCCTGCCCGGAGCGGGTATCCCGGTTGGTGTTGATCGAAGGGCTGGGCCCGCCCAGCACCGACGGCAAGGACGTGGCAACAAACTTGCGTAAAGCGCTGGATGATTCCTCCTCGCTGGCAGGCAAACGCAAACCGGTCTACGCCCGGGTCGAGGATGCTATCGAAGCCCGTACCAAGGGCTTTGGCGGGTTGAATCATGCGTCGTCCGGGCTGTTGAGCGAGCGCGGCTTGATGCCGGTGGAAGGGGGGTGGACCTGGCGGGCAGACAGCCGTTTGCGGCTCACCTCCTTTCTGCGCCTGACCGAAGAGCAGGTAGAGGGCTTTATTCGAGCCATCAAGGCTCCCACCTGCCTGATTATTGGTGAGCAGGGCATGGGCGGAAATGGCATGTTCGATCACCGGTTGGGCTGGCTGGAAGGGGCCTCAATTGTACGGCTGCCAGGGCGCCACCATTTGCACATGGAGGAGCCGGAGAAGGTGGCTGCCAGTATTAATGATTTTCTTTGCGCAACGGACGCAGCGGTTGAGGACTGACCAAAACCATCAGGGTAGGCATTGATCCGGTTTTAATAG
>NZ_LWFX01000335.1:0-844 GCF_001635175.1 Alcanivorax sp. HI0083
GGGCCGCCACCCGCTTCGGCCTGCTCACCAACCAGGCCACCACATCGGCGTAGCGACCGGGGAGGTTGCCGCGTGCCTTGAGTTTGCCGCCCACGAAGAACATGGCCAGGTTGGTGAGCAGGCCGAAGCGGGTGGCGGCCCAGCCCAGGCGGCGGTAGATGCTTTTGGTTTTCGGCGCCACGTTGGGCACTTTCACGGTGAAGAAACCGCGGGTTACGCCGCGCACCAGGCTCATCACGAAGCCCAGCAAGAACTGGATCATCCAGCCGGTCAGGTTTTTGCGGAAGGCGCTCACATCATTGTCTTCCACCGCCTGCACCACGTTGTAGGCGTAGGGGTGGCAGCGGGTGGCGCCCTGACCAAAGATCATCAGGGTGCGGGTCATGATGTTGGCGCCTTCCACGGTGACGCTCACCGGGGCGGAATTATAGAGGCGACCCATGGTGTTGTTGGGGCCTTGCATGACGCCGTAACCCGCGGTCACGTCCATGGCATCGGTGCCGGTGTCGCGGCCCATTTCGGTGGAGTAGGCCTTCATGATGGCGGAGGTCACTGGCGGCTGGATGCCTTTATCCACGGCGGAACAACCAAACACGCGGGCGGCATCAAAGGCATAGGTCATGCCCGCGGCCTTGCCGATTTTGTGCTCCACCCCTTCCATGCGCCCCACCGGGATGCCGAATTGCTGGCGCACCATGGAATAGGCGCCGGCGATCATGGCGCCGTGGCGAATGCCGCAGATGCCGGTGGCGGGCAGGGACACCATGCGTCCGCCGGCCAGGGCTTCCATCAGCATCTTCCAGCCCATGCCGGTGTATTCCACGCCGCCCAGCACGTTGCTGGC
>NZ_LWFX01000336.1:0-946 GCF_001635175.1 Alcanivorax sp. HI0083
CGTTGCTGGAACGGGTTGGTTGCTCCGCCGGAGTAGCTTGAGCGAGTGTAGGCAAACCCGGCTCCCTGCACGGTGGTGAAGCTTTGCAACGAGCCTTTCTGGATCACCTTGTTGGCCATCCAGCGGCGTGAACCGGGTAGCAACAAGGCAAAGCCCACGGCGTCGGTAATAAAGCCCGGAGTGATCAGCAGAGCGCCGCCGAGCAGCAGCATCATGCCTTCGACCATTTCCTGCCCGGGCATTTCACCTTGCTGCATACGCTGATTCAGGCGTACCCAGGTACTGAGGCCCTGGCGGCGGAACAGGTAGCTGCCCAGCAGGGCGGTTGCCACGGTAGCAACAATGGTGATTGGCCAGCCGATTGCCCCGGCGACTTGTGCCAGTACCAGTACCTCCAGCAGAGCAAAACCGAAGATGAAAAAGAAAACGCGACCAAAACCCATGAGGTGTCCTGTTTGCCGTCAATAGTCAGTATGTGGTCATGATTGGACCTGAATTCAAGGGGCAGGTTCCTGCGCGATGGTTTGCTCCAGTTGCTGGCGGAGCCAGCGGTGGGCCGGGTCGCGTTGCTGGGCCGGTGACCAGATCATGTAGATGGGGACGGGCGGCAGGTCAACGGGGAAGGGCAGCACCTGCAACTGCATGGTTTCGGCGTACTGCTGAGCGAGCCGGTCGGGGACGGTGGCAATCAGGTCCGAGCCGCCGCAAACCGCCAGCATGCTGGCAAATTGGGTCACCCGGGCCCCCGTGCGGCGCTGCCAGCCGGGGGCATTGAGAATCTGGTCCAGGGGAAGTTGCCGATTGCGGTCCGGCAGCACCACATGTTCGGCATCCAGAAATTGCTGTTTGTTGCACCGTCCCTTGATGGTGGGGTGGCCCTTGCGGGCGATCACGGACAGCCGTTCTTGCAGTAATACGCTGCGTTGCAGGCGGTCATCGTCAGCCA
>NZ_LWFX01000337.1:0-923 GCF_001635175.1 Alcanivorax sp. HI0083
GGCGATCTGGCGGAACGGGGCGTGGAGCGCAGCGAACAGGAACAACTGACTGCCGGCCGGGACGAACTCAAGCATCTGTTCCCCTGGCTGGATTTCAGCAACGCCGAATTCGCCACCCTGGATGTAACCCGCGCCGAACCCAGACAGCAGGCACTGGTAAAACCGGATAACGCCTACGCCCGCCGGGACCAAAACCTGATCATCGCCTGGCCCACCAAACTCACCCTGGCCCCGGATCTGGGCGACCGGGTCATGGCACTGATTGAAGAAAGCGGCCTGCAGCCGGGCGAACCGTTAACGGTACCGGCAGAACTAAAACAGGCGCCCATGGGCGTGCCGTACTGGCATACCTGTTTTTAACATTGCCCGAGGGGGTTACTGGAGACGTGTGAGGCTGAGTTGAAAGTTCAAAGTTTAAACGCGAGGCAGGGCTGTTCCGGTTTTTAACACTGGCGCTCCGCGACCACCAGCCATGGGGCGCGGCGACAACATTAAAACCGGCACCCGGTCTATCCCGCGCTTTTCAACTTTAAGCTTTGAACTTTCAACTGCTTTTACCCCGCAACCCGCCCCTCCTACCGTCAATACAGAGGACCGTCATGTCTTTTATGCGCCCCTTGGGCAACACAGGATTAACCGTCAGCGCACTCGGCCTGGGCACGGTGAAAATCGGCCGCGACAAGGGGGTGAAATACCCCAATGGTTTCACCATCCCTGATGATCACGCGGTAACCGAGCTGCTGGCCCAGGCCCGGGACTTGGGCATCAACCTGATCGACACCGCTCCGGCCTACGGCCACAGCGAAGCTCGTCTCGGCCAGCTGATAAGTCAGCGCCAGGATTGGGTGATCGTCACCAAGGTGGGCGAAGAGTTTGATAACGACAGTGGTGAAAGCCATTTCGATTTCTCCCCGGAACACGTT
>NZ_LWFX01000338.1:0-824 GCF_001635175.1 Alcanivorax sp. HI0083
TCGTAACCCACCTGACGCAGGATACCGGCCACCTGAAAGTGACCCCAGTCTCCCACCTGACGGAAGTGGGCAGTGATATCCGGATATTCGTCATCGCCGGCAGTACCAGGATCAAGGCCACTATCCACGCCACTACCCGGATTTTCGATGGCCACCGCGACGGTAGAATCACCCTTCACCGGCGTCCAGCGAATCTGTGGATTACGGAGGAAAACCATGCCCGACGGACCCCAGTAATCGATCACATTGGGGAATACATCACCGTCCATGAACACACTATTAGTCTGCCCCGCCAAGATGGACTTCCATTCACCGTAGGCATGGCGCAAACGAATCGTTGTCTGACCTTCGTCCGGACCGACGCCAAACATGTCAAATTCAAATTTGGTTGTCAGCTCACTGTCACCGGCCATGGTGCTGGCATTCACACCCAAACGGCTCTGGCGGACACCAATGACAGCTTGGCCATCACTGCCTACCGTGTCTTGGTCATAAGGAATTCGTCCGGGGCGCAAGGTATCTTCCCATTCGGGAGTTACCCGATCGAAACCCTGCACATAATCCACCATCCCGAAGCCGTATACTTCGAAAGAGGAATCCGCCAAGCAAGTGAGAGGAGCGAGAAGTAGCGCAGCACCGAGGGTACGACGGAAAGCGAGAGTACCCATGATCATCATCCCTGTTCATTGTTTTGTTAATCGCCGCCATTCCCGGGCAGAACTGTTGAGCACCCCGAGCTGCAACGTCAAACCTGTGATCCGCCTTCGATAGAAGCACAAATTTTACAGAGTGTCACGATAGTCCCACCCAAAGCTTTTCAAAAA
>NZ_LWFX01000339.1:0-748 GCF_001635175.1 Alcanivorax sp. HI0083
CCGCCGGAGTTGCCGCCATGATGGCGGCCTGCAGCATGCGGCTCAGGACCAGAGCCGCCACCAGACCGACTCCCACCAGGGCACCGCGAAGTCCCAGATCAAACACCACCGCAAACGACAGCGTACCCAGCGAATAACCGGATAGACCGATTACCATCACTCGTTTGCGGCCCAGCGACTCACNCAAGGTGCCCCACACCGGGCTTGCCAAAGCAAACACCAGTGACGAGCAACTGATGATCAGCCCCACCTGCATTTCCGTCATGCCGGTGGCGCGCCCCAGTGATGGCAGCAGGGTAAAAACCAGGGTCTGGCCCAGTGCGGTTACCGCTACTGCCGCCAACAACATTGTGTGACTGAAGGCTCGCGAGATAGTCTTGCCGGCGATTTTGGTGGAAGGGTCAAGCTGTGGCATTACATATTCCGGTTCAAGGGGTAGCGGATCACGCACCGCCAGGGGGCGCATCTCATCAGGCGTTACTGGCGGATTGGCTGGCAGAGGCGTCGTTCACCCTCGCCATGTCATCCGGGTTTTTCGGCTTTTTTGCCCATTTCGGCACGCTGCGTGCCCTGCTTGACCATGGCCTGTCGCCCGCCCGTTTCTGTGGTTCCAGCGCTGGCGCTCTGGTGGCGGCTTGCATAGCCTCCGGCGCTAGCATCAATGCCATCGAAGACACACTGCTTAGCCTGGATCGGTCACACTTCTGGGACCCATCCCCCGGGCTGGGTTTGTTATCCGGTCAGGCTT
>NZ_LWFX01000340.1:0-791 GCF_001635175.1 Alcanivorax sp. HI0083
GCAACCAGCACTGCGCGGCGTGGCGCCGGGTAACCTTCACGGGTAAGGCGGTGGTCGTTCGGATCCAGAAAATCCGGGAGCGACTGGAAACGCATCCAGTCAGTGGATCGCTGCTCTTGCACCGTGGTGTCGCTTTCATCCACACACCGCACATCCACAAAACCACACCGTTCCAGCCAGCGGGTGAGCATAGCCACGGAAGGCAGGAAAAAGACATTGCGCATGACTGCGTAACGATCTTCCGGCATCAGCACGGTGCGCTCATCCCCTTCCACCACCAGGGTTTCCACCACCAGCTCGCCGCCGGCGCATAATGCACCCTTTAATTCCAGCAGGTGGTCCAACGGGGAACGCCGGTGGTACAACACGCCCATGGAAAACACCGTATCAAATTGCCCACCGTCTGCCGGCAGCTCTTCCATGCGCAAAGGCAGGAACCACACGGGCAACTCAGGGGCATAGCGGCGCACTGCCAGGTACTGCACCAGAAACAGAATGGTCGGATCGATCCCCACGACCGCACTGGCGCCGGCGGCCGCCATGCGCCAGCAGTGGTAACCGCTCCCACAGCCCACATCGAGAATCCGTCGCCCCGCCAACGGTGACAAATGCGGCGCCACCCGTTGCCACTTCCAGTCAGAACGCCATTCTGTTTCCACAGGCACGCCAAAGAACTCGAACGGGCCCTTGCGCCAGGGAATCAACCCCTGCAACGCCTGCTTTACCCCGTCCTCGTCTTGCTCACCGGCAGCACCAATGGTCAGTGTGTTCTGANCCAGGGCGCACTCAGC
>NZ_LWFX01000341.1:0-597 GCF_001635175.1 Alcanivorax sp. HI0083
CCGAGCGGGAGCCGGCCACAATGGAGCCGGCCAGACCATTTTCCCGGGCGGCAGCGGCNAAGGAGCCNCCGATCAAGCCCAGGCCGATGATGGCGATGCGATTGAAGAGTGGNTCAGACANTCGAGCGCCCACCTTCCTCTGTAGGAGCGCCGTTCAGGGCGCGAACCTGCTTGCGATAGGCCGTGCCAAGTACGGTTCGCGCCCTGAACGGCGCTCCTACAGGGGCAAACACCAACGGCTTGACGTTACTCATCCGCCATATCCCGCAGCACATGTTTGAGCGCATCCAGAAAGCGTTCATTTTCGCGGCTGGTGCCCACGGTCACGCGCAAATGGTTGGGCATGCCGTAGCCACCCAGCGGACGCACGATCACCCCCTGCCTCAACAAGCCTTCATAGACCGGCATGGCGTCACGGCCACAATCAAAAGCAATGAAGTTGGCCACGGAGGGAATCTGCTCAAGATGCAGTTTCTGCAGGCCTTCGGCGATCTGCACCAGGCCAGCGGTGTTTTCACTGCGGGAGTTCTCGATGTGATCGTCATCCTGAAGGGCCGCTTCCGCCGCCACCTGGGCCGGCGTATTCACATTGAACGG
>NZ_LWFX01000342.1:0-815 GCF_001635175.1 Alcanivorax sp. HI0083
TGCATCGTGCTGCTGCTGCCCTGCTGTTCGAGGTAGCCCGCACCGATGGCACGGTGGATCAGGCAGAAACCCAACGCCTGATCGCTGCCGTGGAGCAACACTGGCAGCTGGATGCCCAGGAAATGCAGGATATCGTAGCCGAGCTGGAAAGCCGGGTGGATCAGGCCACCGACCTGTTCGAGTTCACCCTGCCGCTACGCGAGCACTGGGGGCCGGAGCAGCGCGTCACGCTGATTGAGGAGATGTGGGCCATGGCGGCCGCCGACGGCAAGGCCGATGTGCACGAAGAACACCTGATTCGTCGAGTCAGCGACCTGCTCTACGTCTCCCACGGCGACTACATCCGCGCCAAACTAAAAGCAGTTGAAAATTGACAGTTGAGCGCTGACAGCTCGCGATCTGGATTTCGTCTTTACTTTAAAGCGATGAGGCCGTGCCCCTGCTATGGACGCGGCCTCATAAAATGGGGAAACAGAAAACCCTGCGCGCGTAGCTGTCAACTGTCCACTATCAACTGCCAACTCTCTCTTCACCAGCCATCGTCTTCGTACTCGTCATCGAGTTCCGAATCCCGCGCTTCAATCTCGGGAAAACGCAACGACGGCCGGTCACCGCTTTCAAAGCGACGGCGTTGCAGATAGGCATTACGCAGGAAGGTATAGCGGTCGCCAACGATATTGCGTTCCAGATCCAGCAAGTCAGCCCGCAAGTCGACCACATACACGGCGGTAAAACTGTGGCGGGTCAGGTCATGGGGGATATAGTGACGCAGGCGCATGTAGTCTTCCGGCAGGATAGCCGCAGCATCCCGCCCT
>NZ_LWFX01000343.1:0-5649 GCF_001635175.1 Alcanivorax sp. HI0083
ATCACGCAGCAGCTCGGTGTGTGACAGCCCGTATTCGGCAATCAGGGTGTCGAATCCATACAGCGCGGATGCCCTTGCAAAGTCCTGCATGGTGTTTGTCCTTGGCTCTGCCTGTTGTGGTTGTTCTGGCACCAAATGCTAAATCATTGGCGCACTTTATCAAGTTCGTGGCCTGGCAGCGGCGCATGATGGCTTTGCGATACAAACAACATCATTTCAGGGAGAGCCAACATGCTACCGATTACCGTTAAAGATCATGACAGCCTGCTGACGCTGAACAACAACGATATGCCGGTCTACAAGGACATCATGGTCCCGGGCCTGGACGTTCAGCCGCAGTTCATCGACATCAACCGTGGCATCTGGGTACTGCGTGTCATGTTCCACCCCGGGGTGCGCCTGCCCATGCATTACCACACCGGCACCGTCCATCTGTGGACGCTGTCCGGCAAGTGGAACTATGTGGAATACCCGGATCAGCCGCAGACGGCCGGCTGCTACCTGTTCGAGCCGGGCGGCAGCATCCACACCTTCTCGGTACCGGAAGACAACACGGAAGTGACCGATACCATCATGATGGTGGAGGGCGCCAACGTGAACTTCGACGAGAACGGCGAGTACCACAGCATTCTGGACGCCAACTCCATCACGTTGCTGATCGAGCAGTACATCCAGGAGAACGGTCTGAAGCCGGCCAACTATATCAAGCCGTCCATGCCGGACTACGCGCCGAATATCAAAGGCTGATGCTGGCCGGGAGTCATACGGCTGTATGGCTCCCGCTGTCTGAAACGGGAGAGTGGATATGACAACAACAATGCCAGTCGGCCACCACGGGCAGCAGCCCGAGGTGCCGAAATCCGTCTTCGTGACCGGCGCAGGCGGCTTTATCGGGCGTGCCATCATGGCGCGCTATAAGGCGCTGGGTTGTGAGGTCCGGGGTATGGACCTGCAACCCGATGAAAGTGCCGGCATTGTGGCCGGCGATATTGCTGATCCTCCCGGTTGGGCGGCGCATGCCAAAGGCTGTGAGTTGTTTATTCACACTGCGGCAGTGGTAAGCCTGGCTGCGCAATGGCCGGCTTATCGCCAGATTACGGTTGCAGGCACACGCAAGGCCATTGATGTGGCCGTGGCCGCTGGTGCGAAACGGTTCGTGCATTTTTCTTCCATTGCTGCACTGGGGTACGACTATCCGGACGGTGCCGATGAAACCTGGCCGGTCACTATCGGCGATAGCTATCTGTATGGCGTGGCCAAAGGTGCCAGCGAGCACGTTGCGCTGGCGGCGCATGCAGCACGGGAAATAGACGTCACCATTATCCGCCCCGGTGATGTCTATGGGCCGGGCTCACGTGCCTGGTTGATTGAACCGTTGAGGATGGCCAAAGCCGGTCAGCTGATTCTTCCTGATAATGGGAAAGCCGTTTTTACCCCTGTATTTATCGAGGATTTGCTCGACGGCATTATGCTGGCGGCAGGTCTTCAAGAAGGGGCCGGGCAGGTCTTCATTCTTTGGGGAGGCGAAGCGGTTTCCTGCAACGAATTTTTCAGTCATCACTGGCGTTGGGCGGGTCGAGCGGGCTCCCCCCGCAGTTTGCCATTGACTGCTGCGTTGGCGTTAACCAAAGGGGTCTGGAAATTGAATCAGCTACTCAAGCGCCATGACGAAGTGACGCCAGACACCATGCTGATGTTTTCCCGCAAAGGCGGCTTTTCCATCGAAAAAGCCAAACGTCTGCTGGGCTATTGCCCCAAAACCCGTCTTGCCGAAGGGATGCGCGAATCTGAGGCCTGGTTAAAAGCCAGCGGTGAGCTGGATTGAAGGAGAGTGAGATGAAGCATGTAATGATTACGGGCGCAGGAAGTGGTCTTGGCCTGGGAATGGCAACACGCTATCTCAATCGCGGCTACACCGTGAGCGTGCTGGATTTGGCCGTCAGTCAGGACAACAGAAAAGTGCTGACACAGTCGGCAGAAAAAAGCGGTTCCCGTTGGTCCTTTTTCAAGATGGATATCACCGATGATGCTGCGGTCGCCGCAGCGGTGGCTGATGCTATTGCCATGTTTGGTGCGCCAGAACTGGCGATTAATTCTGCCGGCGTGGTACTGAACAAGACGGTGGCGGATCAGAAACCTGCCGAGTTTCGCAGGGTCATTGATATCAACCTGAACGGAAGCCTGCATTTTGCCACAGCGGTGTTGCCGTTCATGGAGTCTGGCTCACGTCTGGCGCTGGTGGCTTCGCTGGCAGGGCATACCAGCAACTATGCCTACAGTGCCTATGGCGCCTCCAAGTTCGGTGTTATCGGCCTGGCCACCACGCTGCGCTATGAATACGAAGCCTTGGGGATTCATCTGAGTTGTATCTGCCCACCGGAGGTGGAAACGCCGTTGGTGGATGGCGAGCGTTTGTCTGGTAACCCCATTTCACTGGAACTGAAGAAAACGGCCGGTTGTATGAAAGCGGATGCGGCCTGCGATCAAATTGTTGATGGCCTGGATGCGGGAAAGTGGATGATTATTCCTGGCGCTGCGGGCAAACTCACGGGTTTTGTGGCGCGCCACATGCCGGGCGTTTTCAATGGCTATATGCAGAGAGTGATTCGCAAACTGATGAAGCAATACCCGGTTGGGGAAACCGCCTGACTGTATCAACAACAAACGCTGATTTCTGGATGCCCCGTATCGCTGATGCGGGGTTTTCTTGTTTCAGGAGCAGAGCGTTTGCAATCCAGAGATGGTAGTCGAACAGAGAAATTGGTGGGCCCACCAGGACTTGAACCTGGGACCAATCGATTATGAGTCGACTGCTCTAACCAACTGAGCTATAGGCCCGAAAGAGTTGCCTGACGCCGGATGCTCGACGCCTGACGGTGCCACGCTAACGCGCGGGCATGGATTATAACGTGTATTTGAAGCAGGAAAAGGCCGATCTTTTTTTATTATGAGCCCGGGCTGCGAGCAGCCCGGGTTTGCGTCCGGCGTCTGGCCTCAAGCGTCCGGCGTACTAATTACAGGTCGCCGTCCAGGAAGCTGCGCAGGTGTTCGCTGCGGCTTGGGTGACGCAACTTGCGCAGCGCCTTGGCTTCTATCTGACGGATACGCTCACGGGTCACGTCGAACTGTTTGCCCACTTCCTCAAGGGTGTGGTCCGTGTTCATGTCGATGCCGAAGCGCATGCGCAGAACTTTGGCTTCACGGGCGGTCAGGTTGGCCAGCACATCACGGGTGGCCTCTTCCAGGCCCAGTGAGGTGGCGGAGTCCACCGGGGATTCCATGTTGCCGTCTTCGATAAAGTCGCCGAGGCTGGAATCTTCATCGTCACCGATGGGGGTTTCCATGGAGATCGGCTCTTTGGCGATCTTCAGTACCTTGCGGACCTTGTCTTCCGGCATTTCCAGGCGCACGCCCAATTCTTCCGGGGTCGGCTCACGGCCCATTTCCTGCAGCATCTGACGCTGTACCCGGTTGATCTTGTTGATGGTCTCGATCATGTGTACCGGGATACGGATGGTGCGCGCCTGATCCGCGATGGAGCGGGTAATGGCCTGACGAATCCACCAGGTGGCGTAGGTGGAGAACTTGTAACCACGACGGTATTCGAACTTGTCCACGGCTTTCATCAGGCCGATGTTGCCTTCCTGAATCAGGTCGAGGAATTGCAGGCCACGGTTGGTGTATTTCTTGGCGATGGAAATTACCAGACGCAGGTTGGCTTCCACCATTTCTTTCTTGGCGCGGCGGGCCTTGGCTTCGCCGATGGAGATGCGACGGTTGATTTCCTTGATGTCGCCCACGGGCAGACCAATGATGTCTTCGATGGTGCCGATCTTGCGCTGGGCACGTTGCACATCTTCTTTGACTGCGCCGAGTTTGTCGGCGATGGCTTTGCCTTTTTTGGTTTTCAGCTGGGCATCGATCCAATCCATGTTGGTTTCGTTGCCGGGGAACGCCTTAATGAAGTCTTTGCGATCCATGCCGCCGCGGCGGATGGTGGCAGACATAATCTGACGCTCGAATTTGCGCACCAGATCCAGGTTGTCACGGGCACCCACCAGCATGCCGTCGAAAATGCGCGGCACCAGTTTGAACAGGGTGAAGTGTTCGGCCAGGGCTTCCAGTGCCTTGGCGCTGGAGGCGTGGTCGCGACCATTGCGCTTGAGTGAGCGCTCGGCTTTTTCGTGCAGTTTTTTCAGCGTTTCGAAACGCTCTGCTGCCAGAACCGGATCCAGGCCGCCTTCATCTTCTTCCTCATCGTCGTCGCTGTCTTTGTCATCAGCGTCGTCGTCTTTGGCTTTTTCTTTGGCCTTGGCTTTTTCTTCTGCCGCTTTTTTGGCTTTCTCGGCAAAGGCTGGGTCCCGGTTGGCGTTGGTTGCCGCGGCGCCATCGTCGTTGGGATCCAGGTAACCGGCAATGATGTCGGTGAGCTTGCGTTCTTCGTTTTCCACGCGGGCGTATTCGTCGATCACCATGTCGACGGCGCCGGGCCAGAAGGCGAGGGCGTGCAGGACTTCACGGGTGCCTTCTTCGATGCGTTTGGCAATTTCGATTTCGCCTTCGCGGGTCAGCAGCTCCACGGTACCCATTTCGCGCATGTACATGCGCACCGGGTCAGTGGTGCGGCCGGGTTCGTTTTCTACGGAGGCGAGCACAGCAGCGGCTTCTTCAGCGGCGACTTCGTCGGTGCTGTCGGCGCTTTCATCGATCGTCAACTGATCGGCATCGGCGGCCTTTTCCACCACGGTAATGCCCATGTCGTTGATCATCTGAATGATGTCTTCCACTTGATCGGTGTCGGTAATGGAATCCGGCAAGTGGTCATTCACTTCGGCGTAGGTAAGGTAGCCCTGTTCCTTACCCAGTGCGATCAACTGCTTCAGCTGAGATTGTTGCTGCTGCTTTTGAGTCGTCATGCAATAAAGCCCGTAACGTCGTGCTGGAAGCTTGCGCTGGCCAGCGTGATGGTGGCGTGGGAAAACGGCGTATTATACCGGGATGTGGGGGCTACGGCCAGTCAATGCAACCCCGGGGGTATGGCACGGACCGGGCTAGCCGAAGGGTTTGCGGGCGTGCTGGCGCGCTTCGGCCAGGGCTTTATGCAGCGCCTGCCAGTGCGCCGGGTCGGGCATGCCGGCCTGTTCCACTTCCAGCAAGGCGGCTTCCAGCCGGGTGACTTCCAGCTGTGACAGGGCATCCAGCCAGAGCCGGGTGGCCATTTCTTCGCCCATGGGCGGCTTGAGGCTGGCCTTGAGCAGACGAGACAGAGTTTCGCCCTGCTCCAGCGCCATCAGGGCGCCAAGCAGCGCGGCGGCGCTGTGGTTTTGCCGACACAGGCCGGCTACCTGGACCAGCAGGTCGATATGCGGCAGCGGGAGGGTTTCGATGCCCTCGGGCAGCGGGTGTTGGTCAATCAGTGAGGGGTAATCCAGCAGCACCAGCACCAGGCGTTCAGCCAGGGTGAGCGGGCCTTTGCGGGCGCTGTTCTGGCGTGGGTTGGGGCGTGTGCGATTGGGGCTGCCGCCGTTGAAACCGGCATTGCCCTGGTTGTCCTCGTCCGCAAAGCCGAAGTCTTCCGGGTAGGGCATGCCAGGGTCGCCCTCCGCCGGCGAATAGCCTGCGTCCTCGTAGCCGTACGCGGTGGCATCC
>NZ_LWFX01000344.1:0-935 GCF_001635175.1 Alcanivorax sp. HI0083
CTGGCATACCAGGGCTGTGCCATTTCTTCATAGCGTTCGGTCATCTCGGCCTGGAATTGTCCTGCCTCTTCATCGCTCCATGCCTGGCCCTTTTTCTTCAGCGAGGCCTGTTTCACCTGGGTAAGCACGCTGGCCGCCTGTTCGCCGCCCATTACCGAGATGCGGGCGTTGGGCCACATGAACATGAAGCGCGGGTCATAGGCGCGGCCACACATGCCGTAGTTACCGGCACCGAAGCTGCCGCCGGTGATCACGGTGAATTTCGGCACGGTGGCACAGGCCACCGCGTTGACCATCTTGGCGCCATGCTTGGCAATGCCCTCGGCTTCGTATTTCTGGCCGACCATGAAACCGGTGATGTTCTGGAGGAACAGCAGGGGAATCTTGCGCTGGTTGCACAGCTCGATGAAGTGCGCGCCTTTCTGGGCGGATTCCGAGTACAGCACACCGTCATTGGCGAGAATGCCCACCGGGTAGCCGTGGATGCGGGCAAAGCCGCACACCAGGGTGGTGCCGTAACGGGATTTGAATTCGTCCAGCTCCGAGCCATCCACCATGCGTGCAATCAACTCACGGGCAGGCATGGGCTGGCGAGTGGTGGTGGGGATCACACCGTACAGCTCCTGCGGGTCGTAGGCCGGGGCTTGCACGGGCAGGCGCTTTACCTGATCCGGTTTGTGCCAGTTCAGGTGGGCGATGCACTGGCGCGCCAACTCGAAGGCATGGGGTTCGTCTTCGGCCAAGTGGTCCGCCACACCGGATTGTTCGCAGTGCAGGTTGGCACCGCCCAAGTCCTCGGCAGTGACCACCTCGCCGGTGGCGGCTTTTACCAGTGGCGGCCCGGCCAGAAAGATGGTGGCCTGTTCCTTCACCATGATCACTTCGTCGGCCATGGCGGGCACATAAGCGCCGCCGGCGGTGCAGGAACCGAGTAC
>NZ_LWFX01000345.1:0-715 GCF_001635175.1 Alcanivorax sp. HI0083
CAGCAGGCCGGCCAGCAGTTCGGCTTTGCGGTGACGGATACCGCTACCTGTGAGGTCGACGGTGAGCGGGTGTCCAGTACGCGGGTGCGGGCGGCGCTGTGTGACGGCGATTTTGCTCTGGCAGAGCGCTTGCTGGGGCGACCTTTTGCCATCAGTGGGCGGGTGCGCCATGGTGACAAGATCGGTCGGACCCTCGGCCTGCCCACGGTGAATCTGGCACTGAAGCGGTTGCAGTCTCCCTTGCACGGCGTCTTCGCGGTGACGGTCACCGGTGCCGGGCTAACCGATCAGCCGGGGGCGGCCAATATGGGCACGCGGCCCACGGTGAATGGCACGGAAAACCGTCTGGAGGTCTACCTGCTGGATTACAGTGATTCGGCGGGTGGTGCTGGTTCGGACGACACGCAGCACACGCATCAAGACAGCCTTTATGGCGCACACCTGACTGTGGCCTTCTGCCATTATGTGCGCCCGGAAGAAAAATTCGCGGATCTGGACCAGCTCAAGACTGCCATCCGGCAGGATGTGGACGCGGTTCGGGCTTTTTTTGATATGCCTACGGTGTAATAAGCGGAATCATGACGGACTACAAGGCAACGCTAAACCTTCCCCAAACCGGCTTTCCGATGAAAGCCGGCCTGTCCCAGCGTGAACCTGCGCGGCTCAAAGAGTGGCAGCAAAAGCAGCTGTACCAGAAGATTCGCGAGACCTTTGC
>NZ_LWFX01000346.1:0-1090 GCF_001635175.1 Alcanivorax sp. HI0083
CGCGAAACCACCGCGTATGTCCCTAAATTACTGGCCATCGCCCAGATTGTCGGTGACCCGCAGGCCTACGGCGTCCCCCTCCACCCCATCGCCAACGAACCCTACTTCGCCACGGTAAAAACCGGCGGGCAAATCGACCTGGCCCAAGCCGCACGTTTGGCGGATATTTCTGTGGAAGAGCTCTACCTGCTCAACCCGTCCTATAATCGCTGGGCCACATCCCCGGATGGCCCCTTCCGGTTGTTAGTCCCTGTGGATCGGGCCGAGAATTTCCAGACGAAACTGGCCAGCCTGCCCAAAGACCAACGCATGCAGTGGGCCCGTTACGAAATTCGGCCCGGCGATAATCTGGGCGCCATTGCCCGCCAGTACCGCACGACCCCCCAGGTACTTCGCAACATTAACCACATGAAGAACAACACCATTATTGCCGGCCGCACCCTGCTGATTCCCGGCCCGGCGTCCTCCAGCAGCGACTACAGCCTTAGTGCTGAATCGCGCCTGGCCAAAAAACAGTCCAAGCACCCCAAGGGTCGCCAGCGCGTCGATTACACGGTGCAGCCCGGTGATACGCTCTGGGAAATCGCCCGCCGCCATAACGTCGGCGTGCCTGAGTTGGCCAAATGGAATAGCATGGCCCCCAAAGACAGCCTGCGTATAGGCCAGAGCCTGGCGGTGTGGACCAAGGGAAGCCTGGCGGCCAGCCCGGCCAGCAACACGCCCTCCTCCAGCAACCCGAACATGGTGCGCAAGGTCCGCTATGCGGTTCGCAACGGCGATTCCTTGTATGCCATTGCCGACCGCTTTAATGTATCGGTCAACGATATAAAAAGCTGGAACAACACGGTAGCCAACAATCGATACCTACAACCCGGGCAACGGCTGACAGTCTACGTTGATATTCGCCAAACGCACTAAACTTACCTTTGCCCTGCTGGGCCTGTTGCTCGGCGTGGTTTGCCACGCCGAGCCCACTCGCAGCCACGGTTACCACCCGTTTGGCAGCCTCAAGTACCCCGCCGATTTCCAGCACCTCGATTACGTCAACCCGGATGCCCCCAAGGGCGGCACCCTGCGATTATTCGGCCAA
>NZ_LWFX01000347.1:0-859 GCF_001635175.1 Alcanivorax sp. HI0083
AGGAGCGTCTCTCGAGGCGCGAACCACCCATAAACGGCACACCAAAAACCATCGTGTAGTGGTCAACGAATTCCACAAGCAGATAGCAGCCCCCTTGCCGAATTGCGGACTTACACCTTACACCGCTTGATTTACCGCCAGGTTTGACAGGCGCTCTGAGTGTCCCGTTGTTTTCCTCCGTTTTTTTCCCGACTCCCAAGAATGCCCCGAGTCAGCCAGACTCTTTCCGTTGACCCGGAGCTTCCTTCCCATCATTCAAAACGGTTGGCGTGAATATTCCCGTAAGTCCCATCGAATTGGCAGGGAACCACGGGACACGCATAAATTTAAACAGCAAAAACAACAACTACCATCCACCAGGCTCTGCCCCGCAATCCATTTACGTCCTGTCATTTGTGCCTACTCTTTCAGCTTATCCAGTGCACCCAGAGCAATCGGCAGCCGTTGCCGCCGGAGTCTCATATGCGCAAGCCATGTCTGTTCATCTATTCCCAAACGATCCAGTACACCTGCCGCATATGCGGGCAACCCGGGGAAAAGCATAAGAATAGCTCCTGTCTTAATTTAATCCCCAGAATCTCCATGTGGGAGCGTGCCTGTACGCGAGAAGGATCAGTAAACCTCACCTGAAGCAGACTCTCCGAGGGTGCATTTGGAGCCGTTCGTAAAATACTCCTGACCATCCATCACAAGCGCTCAAAGTTTAACCAGCTCAGGGGATTTCCCGTTTGTTTTACGCTGCCATCGTTGGCAACATTGGACCGAGCCTCGGCAAGAACAGGCTCATCCCAACTGCAGGAGGCTTCGCATGAGCGATTACGACGACAGAGATGATTACCAGCAAGAAGCCGAAGACCTG
>NZ_LWFX01000348.1:0-715 GCF_001635175.1 Alcanivorax sp. HI0083
CAATCACCTCGAAAATCAGGCGGTGCTCCTTACGGTAGAAATCCCGCGCGCCCACCCGCTCGGCCACATCATCCCAGGCGCTGTTATTGAGTAGCAAACCGCCCAGTACCGCCTGCTCCGCCTCCACCGAATTGGGAGGAATACGCAGGTTCTCAGGCAGGTGTTTGTCCAGCGACATGGGTTCATTCATGGATAAGCCAACGTGTTGGGAAATAGAGTTGAAAGAGCAAAGTTTAAAGTTGAAACGCGACCCGGGCATGCACCCATCGCTAGATTCTATAAGCCTCGACAACGCTGTAGTCGCGGCCTCCGACCGCTCAAAACGCACCGGCTCCACTCGCGTTTCAACTTTAAACTTTTAACTTTGCACTACCCTTCAACAAAAAAGGGCACTGCCCCCACCTGAAAACAGGTTTCGGACAATGCCCTGATTCTGTCACCGTGCCCCCGCGGGGGCAAACCGAGTGTCAGTTCTGCCGATTACTCGGCAGGAACCACAGCCAGTTTGATGGTCACAGTTACCTCGGCGTGCAACGCCAGGTCGATTTCGAACTCACCGGTGGTGCGCAGTGCACCGTGGGGCAGCTTCACTTCTGCTTTTTCCACGTCCACGCCAGTGGAAGAGGAAATGGCTTCCGCGATGTCGCGGGTACCCACAGAACCGAACAGCTTGCCTTCGTCGCCCGCTTTGGCGGCGATGGAAACTGCGGCTTCG
>NZ_LWFX01000349.1:0-814 GCF_001635175.1 Alcanivorax sp. HI0083
AATCGCGAACGAATCACGGGTCGCCTGCTTGCCTTCAGTGGTATTCACGATCAGGGCAATCTGGTCGTTCTTGATCATGTCCACAATATGCGGACGCCCTTCCAGCACCTTGTTCACCACCTTCACTTCAAGACCAGCCTCACCCAGCACCTTGGCGGTGCCTTTGGTGGCAACCAGGCTGAAGCCCCGCTCAATCAACATCCGAGCCACTTCAACAGACGCAGGCTTGTCGACTTCACGCACGGAAATAAAGGCCGTACCCGATTCCGGCAGCTTTTCGCCTGCACCCAGGGATGCCTTGCCAAAGGCTTCCGCGAAGGTCGCTCCCACACCCATGACTTCCCCGGTGGATTTCATTTCCGGGCCCAGGATCGGATCGACTTTCGGGAACTTGGCAAACGGGAACACCGCTTCTTTCACGAAATAGTGCTGCGGTTTGACCTCTTTGGTGAAGCCTTGTTCCTTGAGGCTGGTGCCGGCCATACAACGGGCGGCCACTTTCGCCAGGGACACACCAATGCACTTGGACACATACGGCACCGTCCGCGAGGCACGCGGATTCACTTCCAGCACATACACCTCACCGCTTTTCACGGCGAACTGCACGTTCATCAAACCGACCACACCCAGCTCCAGCGCCATATCGGCAGCCTGCTGGCGCATCACATCCTGCACATCCTCATCCAGCGAGTACGGCGGCAGCGAACAGGCGGAGTCACCGGAGTGCACGCCGGCCTGTTCAATGTGCTGCATGATGCCACCGATAACCACATCGGTACCGTCGCAGACCGCATCCACATCCACTTCGATGGCA
>NZ_LWFX01000350.1:0-837 GCF_001635175.1 Alcanivorax sp. HI0083
GCGTTCGGTAATGTTGAGCCTGCGCTACGATAGGTAGTGCAGAGGTTCTCAACATCAGATGGAGTGAGTGGATGCGAGTATTACGCTGGGGGTTGTTGTTGCCGATGCTGGCCCTGTTTCATACGGCAATGGCGGCGGTGTGTGTCACCGACGATACCCAGCGCGAGCTCTGTCTGGAAAAACCGGCCAGCCGCATCGTGGCTTTGTCCCCCGGTGCCACCGAATTGCTGTTTGCGGCGGGCGCGGGCGGACAAATGGTCGGGGCGGTGAGTTTTAGTGATTACCCGCCAGCGGCGAAAAAGTTACCGCGGGTAGGCAGCTACAAGCGCCTGGATCTGGAGGCGGTGTTGGCGCTGAAGCCGGACCTGATTGTGGCCTGGCACAGTGGCAATCCGTTGCCCCAGGTGGAGCGTCTGCAGGCCCTGGGTCTACCGGTGTATTACAGCGAACCGCGCCGGTTTGCGGATGTGGGTACCACGCTGGAGCGGTTTGCCCGGCTGGCGGGGACGGAACAGGTTGGGCAGGGCGCGGCGGATGCGTTCCGTGCCGGCATTGATGCCCTGCGTGAACGTTACGCCGATGCGTCAAAAATCAGTGTGTTCTACCAGGTGTGGGAAGAGCCATTGATGACGGTGAATCGTGAGCATCTGATCAGTGAAGCGATTCAGATATGTGGCGGCGTAAACGTGTTTGCCGATCTGCCCACGCTGGCGCCGCGTATCAGCAAGGAGTCGGTGCTGGAGAAAAACCCGCAGGCCATCGTTGCGGGCGGCATGGGCGAAGATAATCCCGGTTGGCTGGACCCCTGGCGGCAATTTGCCACCTTGCAAGCGGTGA
>NZ_LWFX01000351.1:0-867 GCF_001635175.1 Alcanivorax sp. HI0083
GTAGTGCCTACTGCCCTGATTTATAGCAGCCTGTTTTTACAACAGGCCGTACTGCTTGAGTTTCTTGCGCAGGGTACCGCGGTTCAGGCCCAGCAGCTCGGCGGCTTTGGTCTGGTTACCACGGGTGTACTCGAGCACTTTCTCAAGCAGGGGGATTTCCATCTCAGCCAGTACCATCGGGTAGAGCTCGCTCACGGCTTCGCCGTCCAGCTGGTTGAAATAATCGTTTAACGAACGTCGCACACAATTGCGCAAGGTATCGTGGGTTTCACTGCGCGCAATAGTAAGATGCGGCTGCTTTCGTGCTTCAGCGGTGTTCATTTCAGTAAGTGTCCGTGCAGCGGCTGTGTTAACTGAAGAAAGGGTCATGCGGCCAGGGCTCCGTTTTTCTTCCGGGCAGACACCTCGCCATAACGACCGAAACGAACCCGGTCGGTAGTGGCGCTGATCTGTTGGAAAAACTGCTCGATTGCCACGCATTGGTCGGTGGCATTTTCCAGTGTGTTAAACCCGCGCCGGAAGTCTTCCCCATCGGGCAGGTTCTGTGTGTACCAGCCCAAGTGCTTGCGTGCGATACGCACCCCCATGAACTCACCATAAAAATGATGCAGTTCGGACAGGTGCTGCTGCACGCAGTCATGGACTTCCGTTACTAACGGCGCTGCGGGCAGCGAGCCGTGCTCGAGGTAATACAGGGTGTCCCGGAAGATCCACGGGTTACCCTGAGCAGCGCGGCCGATCATGATACCACCGGCGCCGGTGGATTCCAGTACCCGTTTAGCTTTTTCCGGGCTATCCACGTCTCCATTAGCCATTACCGGAATATTAACCGCGTCCACCACCTGTTTGATGGTGGTGTATTCGGCC
>NZ_LWFX01000352.1:0-790 GCF_001635175.1 Alcanivorax sp. HI0083
ATGCGCGGCATGAAGAAAAACCTCACCACCTATGCCGCCACCAAGGCCGGCGTGGCCATGCTGGCCGAAGGCCTGCAAGTGGAACTGCAGGATTCACCGATCAAGGTCTCCACGATCTTCCCCGGTTTTATCCGTTCCGAGATCAACGAAAAAGTGAAAAACACCCCGTTCCTGGTGGACACCGAAACCGGCTGCAAGGCACTGGTGAAAGCCATCGAGAAAGAAAGCAAAAACGCCTCCGTTCCCGGCTGGCCCTGGGGCCCACTGGGCTTCGCCATGCGCAACCTGCCGTTGAGGATGGTTGGAAAAATTATGTAGCCTCAGTTGAAAGTGTAAAGTTCAAAGTTGAAATGCGCGAGGAAGGCAGTGCTACACGGACAAGCCAACCCCGCGCGCGCCCTACTCCTTTAATCGCGGCCATAACATCTTTCGATTCGCTGCATCACCCATTCGCGTTTTAACTTTTCACTTTGAACTTTCAACTGCCTTTCACTGCCATTTCATGATCGGCGCCCATTCGCGCCAGTCGTCTTCCGGTTGTTTGTAGAGATCAAAGCGCTCCCCCGCTTTCGCCAGCGGGCCCGGCTCTGGCGGGGTGGCGAAGCTGATGCCGCCACGGAGTAAATTCTCCAGGGAGCTGGCCTGCACTTCTGCGCCTTTAAACAAGCCGATGTCCACGGTGAGCCCGGAGCTGTTCCAGAAGCGGGTATTGCTGCGTACCAGCTTGGCGTATTTCGGTTCGATGATGGCCTGAATTTCCACAAAGCGGCCCCCTTCGCTCAGTTCGCTT
>NZ_LWFX01000353.1:0-746 GCF_001635175.1 Alcanivorax sp. HI0083
TGGTCATTTCGCGGCTTTCGTTTTCCGCCTTTTCACGCTGCACATAGGTATCGGAGGTACCGATAGCCCAGCGGCCAGTGTGGGTCAGCGCGAAAGATTCACGGTTATGGTCACTAAAGCTGTCGGTACAGCCACCGCGACAACCGGTGGACGCAGCGCTACGCCCCATCAGCCCCTGGCGGCTGTCCTGGGTACGGGTCGCCTCCACGGAGAAATCATGATTATCCGTGGGCGTCAGGCTTAATTTCGCAGTCAGGTTGCGCAGGTCTTTCTGTTCGTAGCCATCCACAAACAGGTCTTCCTGGCGATTATAAAAACCGCCATAGACTTGCAGGCCGAGCAGGTCTTCTTTCAAGGGGCCGCTCAGGCTGAAGTTGCCCTGCTGGCTATCGCCGGAGCGCGAATCATCCTGGATGATGGCGTCCAGCTGTACAGAACCGCCCCACTCTTTCTCAACCTTGCGGGTAATAATGTTGACCACCCCGCCCATGGCATCAGAGCCATACAGGGTGGACATGGGACCACGCACCACTTCGATACGCTCAATGCTCTGCAGCGGCGGCAGCCAGCTCTGCTCGAACCCGGCGCTGCCGTTGGGACGGCTTTCCCGGGTGGACACCGGCTTGCCGTCGACCATGATCAGGGTGTACGAGGACGGCATGCCGCGAATCACGATATCGTTACCGCGATCACCGGAACCACCACCGGTGACAATCACGCCCGGGACATCACGCAAGGCGTCCGTG